>CACYDA010000067.1 GCA_902773095.1 uncultured Lachnospiraceae bacterium
ACTTAATTTATTTTATCAATATTTTGAAATAAAAATAGCACTACTGACAGAAACGCTCACTGTCGGCAGTGCCTACTAAAATTCAATATTTTGTCCAATGACAACCTCCTATGCCTCATCATTTTTAGACCGATGGCAGATTCCGGACTCTTTATTCTTTATAGAATCGATCCTTTGACATATCATCGATGATTTCATTTGTCATTTTAATGACTCCTTTTACATCTGATACCGGTCTGATGGCATCAGAAAGACTTCTGCTCACTTCAGATAATTTATGAGACTCGCCTGCTAACTGTTCAATCTGGACATCAAGATTTTTCATCTGCATTTCCACCTTGCTCGCAGAATTACTGATTTCATGACTGGTTGCAACAATCGTTGTAATAGAATCATTGATGCTGTTCAGATTATTCTTATTTGATGTATTGATTCCGGTAACATTCTCAAGCCCTTCATTCATATTCTTAAGTGTTTTAACCGTATCATCAATACTTTTTTCACTCTTTGAGGATGCCTCGGCAATATTATCAACAAATGTTCCCATATTTCCGGTAAGAATCTTTGTCTGTTCTGCAAGTATTCTTATTTCATCTGCAACAACAGCAAAACCTCGCCCATTTTCTCCTGCCCTTGCTGCTTCAATCGATGCATTAAGCGCTAAAAGATTCGTCTGTACGGAAATGGAATTGATGCTTTCTATAACCTCACTCATATCCTTGATGATCTCAATCAATGCACACATATCCTTCTTCATCTGACCTGACTGGTCAATCGCTGTATCAGATAGTTTTGCAATTGTTTTCAGTTCTCTTTCACTATCACCAATTCCTTTCAAAATGTGATTGCAATTCTCTGATACATTTGTGATGGAATTCGCCAATTCTTCATGTGCATCGGCAACCTCACCTGCAACTCCTACTGTGATGTCAGATGTCCTGTTCACCTTCATTGCAAGCATCGAAAGTTCTGAACTGATACTTTTGACTTTTTCCGACTTATCAATCAACTCACTGTCAAGCTTGTCAATTCCAGTATTGATTCTGCCAACATTTTTCACAATATTTCCAAAACTGTCACGTCCGTTTTTTAATCTCTTGTACATGTCTTTCAGTTCCGGCGGATAACCCGACATGTCCGCATTTTCAAGTTTTGAAACCGCATTAATCATGCGTACAGGTACCTTTTTTTCCATGATGATGCCTCCTAATGCTTTATTTTATCGCTCATTATTTTCTCATTTTTTACTCAATTTCTTACTCGTTTTCTTACTCATTTTCTTAACTACTGCTATTAATTAATATACAATATTACTCTATTTTTAACAATACTGAACATTTATTTTTTTAAACCCTCGATTTGCCCTAAAACAGCAATGCTATTTTTCGTCATTTTTTCATTTTCGTCAAATACACTCGTTTTTTTTGTCAAAAATAGAACTGTTTTTGCACCTTCATCAACAGTCAGAATTTGACATACTATAATTCACTTAACAGTAGTTTTATTCTTATGGAGGTTTTCTATGGACGAAAAATTTATTTTAACCAGATTACGGGAATTATGTAAACAGAATCATTATTCAATGTACCTTCTCTCGAAGAAATCAGGGGTACCACTTTCTACTTTGTCCGGTATCTGTACCAAAAATCGGTACCCATCTATTCCGACGCTTTATAAACTATGCACTGCGCTCAATATTTCAATCAGTGATTTTTTTCTTGAACCGGATCTTGTGGGTATCATTACACAAGACGATATCCACCTTTTATCTAAAGTACACAGCTTAACACTTGCAAAACGACAATTTCTGAATGCCTATTTGGATGCATTGTTACAGTAACAGCTATTAGGAAAAATTTTACCGCTAGTTTCGCAATTACCTAAAACGAAAATGAAAAGAAAGGAGCGCATCCCATCATCAGCGAATCATGGGATGCTACGTAATAAAAATGGATCAACTCTGCATCAACCCTCAAAAAAATCATACAGAACCTGCCGTTTTTGATATCAATCAACGAATCCGAGAGCTCTGTCAAAAGAATCACATTACCATATACAGACTTTCTAAGATCAGCGGTGTTCCCTACTCTGCGCTTAACAGCATGTTTAAACGCAATACTTCACCTTGTTTTCATACACTGTTTAAAATCTGCAGTGGGCTTAATATTTCACTTTCTGACTTCTTTTCTGAAGGAACCGTAAGGGATAATTTGACAGTAAATCTGACGGAAGATGCCAGAGTTGTTATAGAATTATATATAAGACTCCCTGCAGATAAGCAAAAACTTCTGTTCACTTACCTGCAGGGATTATGTGCTAATGAATTATCAAATTTATATGATGAAACATTGTAATCAACATTTGAGCAGCTTTTCATCAGCTTTCAATCAATTTTTCATCATCTTTTGAACAATCTGTTTTGTAATATTTTATGCTCATTGAAATGCGAATTTTATTCTCTGTCTAAGAGGTACTGATAAAACTCTGCATAATCTGATCTCTTGTCTTTTGTAAAATCAATTGCTGCAGAAGGATGCTGATTGAGTCTTCCTGTTAAAAGATACTGGATATCATATCCCCATACAATACCATCTGCTTTCAGTTTTGTCATATGCTTTTCAATAAATTTGAGAATCGGAAAGATATTGTATTTTGGATTCTTTAAGAAACCGAGTAACAATTCCATTGCACAGTTTCCTGCGCCTCTTCCCATAGAACATACAGTAGCATCAAGGAAGTTTACACCTCTTGAAACGCACTCTATTGTATTGGCGAATGCAAGATTCTGGTTATTGTGTGCATGAATACCGATTTCTTTCCCGTATTCTTTTCCAATTGCCATATACTTATCTGCAAGATTTCTCATCTGCTCCGGATAGATGGAGCCATAACTGTCAACGATGTATATTTCATCAACACAGCTCTTTCCCAGCATTTCAAGCGCAACATCCATATCTGATTCTTTTGCATTAGAGATTGCCATTATGTTACATGTGGTCTCGTATCCTTTACTCTTGGCATCTTCAATCATATCAATTGCCGTTGGCATTGTGTTGATATAAGTTGCAACTCTGACCATATCAATTACACTGTCTTTTCGATCAATGATATCTGTTTTGTAATCACATCTTCCCACATCTGCCATGACAGAAATCTTCAGATCTGTATCATTGTCACCCACAATCGCTCTTAAATCTTCCTCATTACAGAATTTCCATTTTCCAAATTTGTTTACATCAAACATGTCTTTCGATGCTTTATATCCGAATTCCATATAATCCACACCGGCTTTTACGTTTGCCTGATATAAATCTTTCACAAATTCATCTGTAAATTCAAAATTATTCACAAGGCCTCCATCTCGTATCGTTGCATCAAATACCTTGATTTCGGGTCTGTAGCTCATGACTCTTCTGCTTTCTTCCATTACCGTTTCTCCTTTTTCATTCTTATCAAAATAATCGCAATATATACTATATCACATAACCATATCATTAATCCAGTAAAATTTATGCACCTGTCGGATAATATTTCATTCCCACTCCTACAAATACAAACAATAAGAATAATTCCACGAAGAAACATACCTTCGGAATCGTCACATCGTCACCATTTGCGTTCGCCCTTACCCATGGATATGGATAGGAAAAGAATAGTGCAAGCAGAATCAGAGATATTTTCTTATGTTTTTTGTACATCATGATGGAATCCACCAGATAAATAATCCCACAAAAAATATTAATAAGATCTCTGAACAGATACATTTGACTGCTGAAAAACTTTTTGCTTATGATTGACCAGAGCAGATAAGAAATCTGCATTACCATCGATGCATAAATCGCATATAACATATAGTCCTTTTCTTGTGGTCTTCCAATATTATTGTTATACATCCTGTCTTTACTCGAATCGTAGGTGCCATAATTATTTCCATATGATGCGTTGTTATTATACGGCTGATTTCCGTATGGATTGTTGCCGTATGGATTGTTGCCATATGGGTTGCTGCCATATGGATTGTTGCCATATGGATTGTTGCCATATGGATTGTTGCCATATGGATTGTTGCCATATGGATTGTTGCCATATGGAT
>CACYDA010000068.1 GCA_902773095.1 uncultured Lachnospiraceae bacterium
CCCAATTTAGCCCATCTTGCTAATGGTACCGGTTCAACTTTGTATTCTATAATGTCATGGTATTCATCAAAATGTTTAAAGAAACTCAAATCTCTTGTTCTTTTTGAATCAAAAGTTAAAAATACTATTCCGTAATATTTTCTTCCAACACGGCTTAATGATTGTATGTATTCTGCTGTGCTTCTTGGCATGCCTTCAAAAATCATAAGGTTCCATCTGTCAATATCCACTCCATGTGAGACAATGTTGGTTGCATGAACTGCATGCAACTTATTCTCTTCATTAAACTCATTAACTTGTGAAATAGTTTCTTTAATATAATCTAAATCATTATCTCCGGTTAAAGGCCTTGATTCAACTTCGTATTCTGTTAATTTATTTACATAATCATCTAAATGGAAATTTACTGTGTGAACATTTTCTTTTTTATTGTGATATGTTAGCATTGTTTTGAATAATGGTAATATTTTTTCTAGATTATCTAAACTAAATTCATAGTTTTCTGCAAAATTTTCTTTGTTATTTTCAACATATTCAATAAAATCGGTCAGGTATCTCATAATATGCAATACAATCCTTGTATTTACAGAATTTGGTTTTAAACCAATAATTTTTCTTTGAATCATATTTTTATTATTTTCATCTACTAATTGCTCAAAGAAGAAATCATTATCATTTGCATCCTTTAATTTTGGAGGGAATATGTTTAATTGCTTATTATACAAATTTTTGATTTGATTTTTAGCTCCAGTTACTGTAGCGGTCATAACAATATTTTTAAATTTTTGTCCACCCATTTCCTCTTGCAGTGTCTCGGTTAATGTTTCAAAATGTGAATCAATGGTACCAAAACCTTCTCTAACAAGGTGCATTTCGTCTTGAATAATTAATGTTGGACCGGTATTATATTTTACTTTGAATTCTTTTCCTGAACTTCTGCAATGTTTTCTTCTACCTTCTTCAAATTCACAGGAATCATTGTGAGGTATAAAACCATGTCCGCAGTCTGCTTTATCAATTTTACCACCAAAAATATTTTTAATACGACGATTCATTGAAATTCCTGCAAATTTATCCACAGTAGCTACAATAAATGTTGGAAGCATCCTGTAAATCTCATCATCACTGTAATAAAGCCTAAATGTTCTGTCACAATTTTTACATTTGTGGACAATAACATCTTGTGTGGTATCAATATCTAAAATTACTTCTCCTTTACATATAGGACATTCATTGATGATTTTGCCAGGAATATTATTTTCATCTTTTTTAGCAGTTTCTATACTTCTTCTTATAGAACGATTATGTCGTGGGAATTCATCTTCTTGAGACCCAACAAAATAGGCAATTGAAAACGGATCTCCTTTAAGTTTTTCTTCTTTTCGAATTTCTTCAGCAAAAATAAATAATAATGCAATCCTTTGTAATTGCTGAACGGATAACATTCTCAGTGGAAACTTGGTAATTGCAGTAACTCCGAATTCTTTTCCTCTGATTCTGTCATAAAATGCAGTAAATAATACTATCCCAAAGTAAGCCTCTGATTTTCCCCCACCGGTTTTCACATGCAATAAATCACAGGTATCTCTATTTTCTTCATTAACAATGTCGGGAATCTCAGAAACAATAAAAACAATCTGAAATAGTCTCCAACTATTGTAATCAGAGTTTTTTGATTTTTCAGCAAATGTTTTATTCATTAGTTCAAAAGCTTTTTGAGTATTTTTATCTTCCTTAATTAATTGAATTCCTTTATTGAATTTATTTCTCATGTTTAGAAAGTTTGTTAGATTTTCAAAACTATCAGTATTATTTTCATTGCATAAATTATAATATTCTTCAATTTTATTTAAAATAAGTGTTAATTCATCAATATTTTCTGAAGAAGCCATTTTTTCAAAAGATATATCGACATCTGCAAGTGTTGATTTAGGTATTATTTTTTCTTCATTATATTCTCCATAAGTTTGGGTAGTGATTTGAGTTTTTTCTTTATTTAATATGGCTTGACAGTTGTTACATCTGAAATAACTTTGATATTTCTTTGAATTGCCCTCATATTCATAGG
>CACYDA010000069.1 GCA_902773095.1 uncultured Lachnospiraceae bacterium
CGCATAGGTCAATTTATCAACGCAGACCACCCGATCCTCGGGATGCTCCTTGAGATAATAATGAATAAAATTTCCGCCGATGAATCCGGCGCCTCCGGTTACGATTATTGTCATTGATATATACCTCCTGGTTTGTAGGGGTGTAAACTATTCGTTATTTCTATTATCCTGACTTACAATCATTTACCAGTGTTCATTGTGTTCAATACGCCATTTACTATTTCGATATTTTATCATTCATATCATCGTCCACCTGTTAACAAATAACGCAAATGGTTCTCCTTATTTATTAAAACAGAAAATGGTACACATGCAACAGCAACAACACAGGTAGCTATTATGGGTGAAATATATGCAACCGCAACGTTCAGGTCCAACGTATAACCGTAACTATATAATCTATATATCATCGATAATAAGATGCGAACTATTGCATCGTGCATAGCATAAATAACAAATGTATTAATATACAAAGAATCCTTATATTCCGATACTTTGTCATACGGAATGGTGTAAAACAAAAAAAACATGCTAAAATATAACAACACTACCGTACACGCTGAATCACCAAGCAAAATAGACAAGAAAAGTGTAATTAAAAAGCAAATTAAGCATATTATGTGATTGTCAATCAACGGTTTTGAAGTACGGCTGTTGAATGCACCAAATAAAAACGCGGGGATAAATCTTACAAGACGTTCCACATAATCGCAGAAAATAATTGACAGTGTATTATTTAATACTAATCTATGAAATAAAGCTGCTATTAGTATCAATACTATCAGTAAAGAATAAAAAATCTTGGTATTAATTTTTTCAATTTGTTTCAAAAAAAAACGTGAGACAAGAAAGAAAAAAACTAAACAAGGTATGTACCATAATGGGCCATCAAATGGATAAATGGTAAATCCTAGAATAATACGCCTAACATCCCAAATATAGCTCTTGTCAAATACCATAAAAAACAAAATGTATATAAAATTCCACACCATATACGGTAGCAACAATGTATTAATACGCTTTTTAATCTTTTCACCATACGTCCCTTTTCCTTTAAAAAACAAATACGCAGAAGTTGCAAAAAAATAAGATAATGCGTATTCGCCAAATGTTTGATAAAAATTAGTGACACAACCATCAAACATTATACTATTACTATGATGTCCAAGAAAAATATTAAGAATGTGAGGAGCAACATGATAACAAACAATCATTAATGTCATAACAAGTGAAAACCATCGAAATTTATAACTTAATCCTTTTTCCATTTACTCACCTCCAAAAATAGCTCTTGTAACCTTCCGTTATAAATGTTTCATAAAAATCAAATCACGTAAATACAGAAGCCCCTCCTTTACCTTGATCGTCCTTTTGATTTTTCCTAAAGCCCTTTGAGGAAAACTTCGCCTTACTTCATATACCCCTTTAAAGCTATTAACGTCAAATTTTGCCATCTTACTAACTGCAGAAATCTTTTTTTCATATGTTACATTCATTCCAAAAGGGTAGCAATATTCAGGAGATAACACCCTAACATCATTTCTCCCTGCAACGTATCTGTTTAAATGAGATTCATCGTGCCACCTAGCAATTATGTTTTCTTTCAAATCTTCCTCGATATTCTTTTTGAGTGCCTTACTCATATCCAAAAAAGCCTGACTAGTTCCCCCAAACATTGCACCAATGACATAAATACTACCGCAGTTCCACGGTATATAAGCTAAGCTTTTTTTTCTTCTTTCATAAGGATAATCTATTTTTTTCTTTCCGTAATATCCTGGGTGAGTAGTCACAAATATAGCATCGCTTCCACTAGGAAGGAATTCTTCTTCACTCACATCCATATCACACACGATATTTGCATTTGAAAACATTAAATAATCACACTTTTTCATATCATCTTCTATTTTAAGAAAGGTACTGAATCTAAGAAGCGTGATGAGCGGCCATGGCTGATTCTCAATCTTGATTACCTTAATGCGCTTTTCTGCTGACGTTACTATATCATCTGAATCAGTAAATACAAAATATCTTTTCTCCGTGTTTTTGAGAAAATGCTTCTCAAATGTTGAATAAAAATCGTCCCAAAACAATGCGTAGGGACCAGTACATATATATAAGATACCTATAGATTTCATAAGCTCATTTCCTCTTACTTAGTCTTTCAAAAAAATCTTTATAATCAATCACTATGATACATATGGAATGACCGTGATGTATTTATGCATTTTTGAATTATCGCAATATACAAAAGTATTCCTTTCACCATAACTAATACCGGGCAAAATTATTTGCCGCTTGTGCCGCTGTTAAATCTAGTTTTCACCATTGAAATACCCAAGATTGCCCACTGATTTTTAACTACGATTAGTTCAATCACGTAAACAATAACGCCAACGAAAATCCCTGCAACAAGCTTTATCAATAAAGGTGCGCTGATTAAAGATGCCAAATATACACACATACCCATGATCAAACTCATGACCAGGTAATTTACAAAACTCACCATAATCTTTTTTGCAGATATATACTTCCTTGCTAAAAATATTTGAACGGATGTAACAACAAGTTCCGCAATTACAGACGCTATCGCAGCTCCTAATGCTCCATACCATGTGATAAGAATAAAATTGAGCGACAAATTACAAAATGCCCCCGCAAAGTCAGAATACAAAGTCCACTTTTCTTTGCGTAATGGCATAAACAATTGAACGCCTAAGAAATTACTCATACCAACTATAATAATGACAGGATTAATCAATCTCATAACCGACACAGCATCAAAAAAATCAGCTCCACTTATGACTTCAATCACACTGGGTGCTAAAACGGAAAGTCCAACTGTAGCAGGAACCGCAAGTGCAAGAATGAGATCGGAAGACTTATATGCCAATTTAAGAAAATTATCTTTATCATTAGTTCCACTATAATACGACAGCCTTGGAAGAAGAACAGCACCTACTGAAACCACCAAGTTTAAAACAATTCTATTAATCTTTGTTGCTGCAGTATATATTCCAACCTGATAATCGTTCGAGAAAAAACCTATCATGCTTGTATCAAGTATAGTATAAATACTACTGGTAACTGCCATAATAAACAAAGTCATCACGGAACCAATGTGCTTTTTTAAGTCACTAAATCTAACTTTAATGTGTCTAAAAGAAATATATTTTCTAGCATTAAGAAAGTTAAATATATTAGATCCTACACTAGATACAACACTGATAGCAGCATATACTAAAACATCATTTTTGGAATGTACAAAACAAAACAATAATATTAAACTCACAAACTGAAAACATATTGATCTGATTGTAATATATTTAAAATCCTCTATGGCTGTGTAAAGCCATTCCATTCCAAGCGCAGTAAACAGAATCGATGAACTGCATACAATAAGCAGGCTTCTATAATCATAAAACTTCGGAACTATAAAAATCAAAATAAATAACAAAATATAAGAAACCGTCGTTGAGCAAAGATTGATCGTAAATATTTCTTTTGCAAATATTGAAAGATCTCTCTTTGAATCCCGATATTTTGCTCCCTCCCTTACTCCATATGATGTGATTCCCAATGATGCCAAAAGGCTGAAATATGAAATAATAGATGTTGCAAACTGAACACGACCAATTCCTTCCGGTAGCAAAATTCGGGAGGCATATGGAAAAGTAATTAAAGGAAATAAAACCCCCATAAGTGTTTTTATCAGATTTAACACAGCATTTATTTTTATTGATTTCTTACCCATATTCATCTCCTCATTTTTGCCCCACAGAATTTAAACCTGAATCAAATGCCAGCCATCCTGATAAATATCAATAGGCATATCTACTCCCATCCAACGTGAAGGCGCAACCACAATCTTATCCTTATTTTTTGATAAATATTGAGCCCACCATCCATAGGAAGTATTGCCAATGATGAAATGCTTACATTGTGCCATAGCGGATAAAGAAACATGTACCGGCATATTCTTGTCCTGAACCGTATAATCATACTTGCTGGCGTCAATCAGATGCTCAAGGACATAATCTACATTATCAGAGCAGATAAAAAAATACGGGGCTTCGACATTTTCACAAATAAAATCAATAGCACTTTTCCAATAATCCATGGTGCATACATCGTACATCGGATTTCCGACATTGTGTTCCACTTTAACACTGATACATACGCTGTTTCTGCTTCTCAATTGGTCCAGACAAGGATATTCATTCAGTTCTTTAAACTGATTGCCGTCAAACAAACGAATAATATCATCTTTTACAGATGCAAAATACTTTTCGGACTGAAAATACCCTTCAATATAAACAGTTTTTTTATTTTCCATTTTGGGATTAATATAGCCGTTTTCACAGATAAAAACACCGTTTCTATTAAAAAAGCCCTGGTGTTTTTTTTCAAATTCATATTTACTATTGTAGTCTTTCCATTTTGTAAGCAGCCTGTAAGTCATTCTGATAATATATATCCACGACAGAAACAACCTGTTTTTGCGGATGTTCGTATGTACATAGGATACATTCGGCAAATTGTAATATTTCAGCGAATTGACCCATTTGCAGCGTAGCACGTCTGAATCATCTACCACCAATTCTGTGCCTTCGCCGAAATCAAGCTGCAATCTTCTCGCAAAAGCATACTGAAAAAGCTGATTTCCGATTCGTCCCTGCAGTGGCAAGTATATCGTTTTCCTGTCTGTATTTTTCATCATTGCACCTTTACCCACTCATGTTTTGCAAAATCATATTTTTTTATTACCCTAGCAGGGTTCCCAACAGCTATGCAATAATCAGGGACAGATTTTGTCACCACACTCCCTGCTCCTATTACACACTTTTTGCCAATTTGAACGCCAGGCAGAATGCACACTCTTTCGCCAATCCAAGAGCCTTCACCAATAAAAATCGGTGCGCCTCGAAGAGGCTGATCCATATAAAAAATTTCATTTTCAGGATCAATGCCATGATTTTCAGAACTTACAAGAACATTACTGGCAAACAGCACATGATCTTCTATTGTGATATCTGCTCCGGCTAAAATGGTAACATTAAAGCCTAAATAACAATGACTTCCAATAGAAATATGCGGCGTGATTTCCATCAGATCAGGATACAGCTGTATCCTCACATTTCGCAATATGGTAGTATGGTGACCTATCTTTACTAATTCGGGATGTGTTAAAGCTTGGTAAGGCAGCTCTATCTCACTTCCCGATCCAAATGCCATAAAGCGTCTTTTGGTTCTTTTGCTCATTCTTGTCTTTGAAACATATACCCGATAAATATTCTTCAAAATCTGCGTAATCTTACTCATGACTTTCAACCTAGTTCATTTTTCGTTGCATTCATAATTAAGTCAATTTTCGACGAATCTCCCCAAACCGCCTTGGAGTCATACGGCCTGTCCGGAAAAGCGCCATACTCCAGCTTAATGGAAAAATCATTCTCCTTGATAAACCGTTCCACCCTATCAGCCAGCTTTTCCGGCTTACCGGAACAAACGTTGATAACACCGTTGACCTCACTCTGAGTAACTGCTGCGGAAACCTGGCGACAAAAAACATCATAATCAATAAAGTCATATTGATTTTGTCCCATAGTAA
>CACYDA010000070.1 GCA_902773095.1 uncultured Lachnospiraceae bacterium
TAACAGCCCATTTTGGTTTACTTTTGTTCATTTTATTCATTAGTTCTTCCAATTTATTTTATAATCCTTTCTAAATATTTGTTAGATTTCTCATCGGTTAAGAAAACAAATTCCAAGATTTAAGTAACCGGCAAAGGTCACCCAAATCAGATATGGGATCATCAAATAAGCAGCAATCTTATCAATCTTAAAAAATCTGAAAATAGTCAGTAAAATAAGGAACCATAATACTGCCAGCCAGATCAAAGCAAACAGATACCATTCGAAATTAAAGAAAAAAATGGACCAGAAAAAGTTGAAAAACAATTGTACTGCATAAGTAGTCAGGGCAAGACTGACCTCTTCTGCCTCAGTTCCATATTGATAAATCAGATAGGAAGCAATTCCCATCAGTATGTATAGTATTGTCCATACCACCGGAAAAAGCCATCCTGGTGGTGATAAGGGTGGCTTTTTTACTGTGTTAAACATCATCATAGAATCTCTGGTCAACAGTCCGGACACTGCTCCTACTGCAATCGGAATTAAAATACTGATGATGAGTTGATCCCATTTGATACGCCTCTCTCTCATTTTTTTCACCTGAGCATAACATCATTTTTATATGTATATATGATGCTGACAGGTAAAATATGATGATAAATGCTATACTAATCCTTCTAAAATATCAGAAAAATCAAAGGTAGCAAAGTAATCTTTTGGAGTCTCTGCACGTCTGATCATCTTCACACTTCCATCTTCTTTCAAGAGAAGTTCTGCTGATTTTAATTTACCATTGTAGTTATATCCCATGGCAAAACCATGAGCGCCTGTATCATGGATCACAATAAAATCTCCCATATCAATTTTCGGCAGCATTCTGTCAATCGCAAATTTATCATTATTTTCACAAAGCGAACCTGTAATATCATATTTGTGGTCACATGGCTCATTTTCTTTTCCCATTACGGTAATATGATGGTATGCACCATACATTGCCGGTCTCATGAGATTTACTGCACAGGCATCAAGTCCGATATATTCCTTATGAGTATGTTTTTCATGAATCGCCTTTGTTACCAGACAGCCATAAGGTGCCAGCATATATCTGCCAAGTTCTGTATAAATCGCAACTTCAATACCGGCAGGTACCAGAATTTCTTCATATGCTTTCTTTACACCTTCTGAGATTTGATAAATGTCATTTGGTTCCTGGTCAGGAGTATAAGGAACACCAACTCCACCGGACAAATTGACAAATGAAATCTCAACACCAGTTTTTTCTTTTATTTCAACAACTGTCTCAAACAAAATCCTTGCAAGGGTAGGATAGTATTCATTTGTCACTGTGTTACTTGCAAGAAAAGAATGGATTCCAAACTTCTTAGCTCCCATTTCTTTGAGTCTCTTGTATCCTTCTATAATCTGTGGCTTTGTAAAACCATATTTTGCATCTCCCGGATTATCCATAATAGAGGTACTGATTTTAAACAGGCCACCCGGATTAAATCGGCAGCATATTGTTTCAGGAATTCCACATGTTTCATTCAAGAAATCAATATGGGTAATATCATCAAGATTGATCTGTGCATCAAGCTTTCTCGCAAGTACAAATTCCTCAGCAGGAGTATCATTGGAAGAAAACATGATATCATCACCACGAAATCCAAGTTTCTCTGACATCATAAGTTCCGTAAGAGATGAGCAGTCAACACCACATCCACATTCTTTTAAAATATTAATAATATAGGGATTAGGAGTTGCCTTTACTGCAAAATATTCTTTGAAACCTTTATTCCACGAAAACGCATCTTTCAGTCTTAATGCATTTTCCCTGATTCCCTTTTCATCATATAAATGATAAGGGGTAGGATATGTTTTTTCGATTTCCTTTAATTGTTCCAATGTAACAAAAGTCTTTTTTTCCATAACTGTTCTCCATTCGTATATTTTATTAATTGTATAATTTTTTATTTTATATGTTCATGTGTGAATAAATGATCATTGCAATATTCATGATTACCGGTACATTTTGAACAAAATCTGAACGAAAGCTCAGGATTGGTCTCACTGGTTCTACCGCAAATTGTACATTTATGAACCAATGAATCCGCTCTGGTATGTCGTACCTGTTTTTTATAATCATGTTTTCTTTTGATTTCTTTCGGTGCAATTCTCTGATAATTTCTTGTCATGAAAAAGAAAATAATGAAATTTAGTATTGATACCAATGCGGCAACTGCAACATCCGGTGTTGAAAGCACACCAAACTTATAGGAAATTTCAATCATTTTCAATGCTGCCTTATTAGGAAGCGCATACCACATAAAACCTGAAACAATTGTCATTAATAAGTATACACCATCCAGAATCGCAAGCCACTTGATCTTGATTGGAAGAACAAAAAACAATAGCAATTCCATATCAGGAAATATACATGCAAACGCAAAGAATAATGACATATTCAGATAATATGTTGTCAATGGCATATTTTCACCAAATATAAAATAAATCAGAAATGCCGCGATAATATGAAACAGAATTCCCATTAAAAAGTAAATATTAAATCTGAAAGCTCCCCATACTCTCTCCAAACTTGTACCTAAAATATAATACAGATACAACGTAAATATCATAAAGATATAACTTGAATTCGGTGGAGGCATGATGATAAATGTAAACAGTCTCCACACTTGTCCGTGAAGGATTTTTTCAACATTCATCGCGAGCATTTCATCATAAAACTGCTCATTAAACATTTCAATCGCCCAACCGATTATATAAAGAATAATGATATATCGCATTAAATCTCTGATGGCATATCGTCCATATTTGTGTTCGAGTTTTTCAAAAAATTTCAAAGTTCTATTCTCCTTATTATAATCATATAATGCAAGAAATGATCTCACGGATTGTTCCACGATGTAGCAGATTTTTTTTGTGAAACAAAGCTTTTGACCCTGATATCATCATATTATAGTAAGATAGTAAATATTTGTCAAACACTTTAAATGAAGTATTTAGTTGAATTTTAGCGAAATATGATTTATAATATACCAGTTTAGATATAGAAAAAATGAATTTTTTATAAAGTATTATGCGAGGTGCACATATGAATAACAAATACTCGTTAGGGATTGACATTGGCTCAACAACCGTCAAAATCGCCATTCTTGACAAGAATCATACAATGCTTTTTTCGGATTATGAGAGGCACTATGCCAATATTCAGGAAACTTTGGCATTACTCTTACAAAAAGCGAAAGAAAAACTGGGTGAAATTATACTTCATCCAATGATCACCGGTTCCGGTGGTCTGACACTTGCAAAGCATCTTGATATTCCATTTGTTCAGGAAGTTGTTGCTGTATCAACAGCACTTAGCGATTATGCCCCGCAGACTGATGTTGCGATTGAACTTGGTGGAGAAGATGCCAAAATCATCTATTTTACCGGTGGAATTGAACAACGTATGAATGGAATCTGTGCCGGCGGTACAGGCTCTTTTATCGACCAGATGGCTTCACTTTTGCAGACAGATGCCACCGGTCTTAATGCATATGCCAAAAATTATAAGGCTATTTACCCGATTGCAGCCAGATGTGGTGTTTTTGCCAAAACAGATATTCAGCCATTAATTAACGAAGGTGCGACAAAGGAAGATTTGTCTGCTTCCATTTTTCAGGCAGTTGTCAATCAGACGATCAGTGGTCTTGCATGTGGTAAACCAATTCGCGGTAATGTTGCATTTTTAGGTGGACCACTCCACTTCTTACCTGAACTGAGAAATGCTTTTATCAGGACATTGAATCTGACAGATGAACAAATCATTGCACCTGACCACTCTCATCTTTTTGCAGCTACCGGTGCTGCCTTAAATATGAAAGAAGATCACGAGGTTTCTCTTACAGAAATGATCACAAAACTTTCTACCGGTATTAAGATGGAGTTTGAGATTAAACGAATGGATCCATTATTCAAGGACAAAAAAGAATATGATTCATTCCTAAAACGTCATAATGAACACAAAGTAGCATCTATGGAGTTGAAAGATTACGAAGGTGACTGTTTCCTTGGAGTGGATGCCGGTTCTACTACAACAAAAGTTGCATTGGTTGGTGAAGACGGAACATTACTGTATTCATTTTATAGTAATAATAATGGAAGCCCGCTTGCTACTACCATACGTTCCATCAAAGAAATATATGAGATCATTCCGGATAGCGCAAGAATTGTTTATTCGTGTTCCACAGGTTATGGAGAAGCACTGATCAAAGCTGCATTAATGCTCGATGAAGGTGAAGTTGAAACGGTGTCTCATTTCTATGCAGCATCCTTTTTTGAACCAGACGTAGATTGTATCCTGGATATTGGCGGACAAGATATGAAATGCATAAAAATCAAAGACAAAACTGTCGATAGTGTTCAGTTAAATGAAGCTTGTTCCTCAGGATGCGGTTCGTTCATAGAAACATTCGCAAAGTCTCTTAATTTTAGTGTTGTTGATTTTGCAAAAGAAGCATTATTTGCAAAAAATCCGGTTGATTTAGGTACACGCTGTACTGTTTTCATGAATTCAAATGTAAAGCAGGCCCAGAAAGAAGGTTCTGAAGTATCTGATATTTCTGCCGGACTTGCCTACTCTGTTATCAAAAATGCTTTATATAAAGTTATTAAGATTACAGATCCTGAGGAACTTGGTAAAAAAATCGTTGTCCAGGGCGGTACTTTTTATAATGATGCAGTTCTTCGAAGTCTTGAAAAAATATTGGGTGTTGATGTTGTACGACCTGACATTGCCGGTATTATGGGTGCCTTTGGCGCTGCTCTTGTAGCAAGAGAACGATATGACGGCAATACAAAAACAACGATGCTCCCAATTGAAAAAATCAACCGCCTTGAATACTCTACTTCAATGGCCAGATGTAAGGGTTGCACGAATAACTGTCTGCTTACAATCAATAAATTCACCGGAGGAAGACAGTTTATTACCGGTAACAGATGTGAAAAAGGAATCGGAAAGGCTAAGAATAAAGAAAATATTCCAAATCTGTTTGAATACAAATTAAAAAAGATATTTGGTTATGAGTCCCTTACTTCTGACGAAGCACCAAGAGGAACTGTTGGTATTCCAAGAGTTCTCAATATGTATGAAAACTATCCATTCTGGGCAGTCTTTTTCAAAAAACTTGGTTATAGTGTAGTGCTTTCTCCTAATTCATCCAGAAAGATTTATGAATTAGGAATTGAATCAATTCCAAGTGAATCAGAATGTTATCCTGCAAAACTGGCACATGGTCACATTTCATGGTTGATTAAGCATGGTGTAGATTTCATTTTTTATCCATGTATCCCTTACGAAAGAAATGAAACTCCAAATGCTGACAATCACTTCAACTGCCCTATTGTTACTTCATACGCTGAAAATATCAGAAATAACGTAGAAGAAATCGTTAATGGAGAAGTGAAATTCATGAATCCGTTCATGGCTATGACAAATCTGGAAGTATTAAAAAAGCAGCTTGTGAAGGTCTTTAATAAGGAGCTTGGCATACCAAAAAACGAAATCAGTGATGCAGTTGATGCCGGATGGAATGAGATGGAAGATGTTAGAAATGATATCATGAAAAAAGGCGAAGAAGTTTTGCAATATATGAAGGATAACAATAAACGTGGAATTGTTTTGGCGGGAAGACCTTATCATGCAGATCCTGAAATTAATCATGGTATTCCTGAACTCATTACCTCCTATGGTATCGCCGTTTTGACAGAGGATTCTATTTCACACCTCGCTGATGTGGAAAGACCAATCCGTGTTCTTGACCAATGGATGTATCATACCAGACTTTATAAAGCAGCTAATTTTGTCAAAACACAGGATAATCTTGATTTGATTCAGCTTAATTCATTCGGTTGTGGTCTTGATGCGGTTACCACAGATCAGGTAAGTGAAATTCTTACGAATTCCGGAAAAATATATACAGTATTAAAAATCGATGAAGTGAATAACTTAGGAGCTGCAAGAATCAGGATTCGTTCACTGATTTCAGCAATCCGTGTCCGTGAGAAGAAAAAAATAGACAGAAAAATTCTGCCTGCCAATATTCATAAAGTAGAGTTCACGAAGAAAATGAAAGAGGAATATACGATTCTTGTTCCTCAGATGTCCCCTATTCATTTCGCAATGTTAGAAGAAGCTTTCCATACATGCGGTTTCAAAGTAGTTGTTATGGATAGTGAAAATAAAAAATCTGTTGATGTAGGTTTGAAATATGTGAATAATGATGCCTGCTACCCTTCCTTAATCGTTGTCGGTCAGATTATGGATGCACTTTTATCCGGAAAATACGACCTGAACAGAACTGCTGTTATGATGACCCAGACCGGCGGTGGATGCCGTGCAAGTAATTATTGTGGATTTATCAGGCGGGCTCTTGAAAAAGCGGGGATGCCACAGATTCCTGTCATTGCATTAAGTGCACAGGGAATTGAAAAAAATGCAGGATTTGATATTACACCCAGACTTGTTGTGAAAGCTTTACAAGCTATTATCTATGGAGATTTGTTTATGCGTGTACTCTATAGAACACGACCTTATGAAAAAGAAGCAGGTTCTGCCAATGCACTTCATGAAAAGTGGGAAAAAATATGTATAGAAGACATTAAACGACCTGGTATTTCCTCTCGGCAGTTCAAGAAAAATATCCGAAATATTGTCAAAGAGTTTGACAATCTTGAGATGAATGATGATTTAAAACCTCGTGTAGGTATTGTAGGAGAAATACTTGTTAAATTCCTTCCTGCTGCCAATAATCATCTTGTGGATCTTCTTGAACATGAAGGCGCAGAAGCTGTTATGCCGGATTTGCTTGATTTCTTCTTGTATTGTCTGTATGAAACAAACTTTAATGCAGAGAATTTAGGTACAAGCAAAAAAGCTGCCAGAACATGTAATATGGCAATTTGGTTCCTTGAACGATACAGAAAAACTTTATGTGTCGAACTTGCAAAGAGCAAACATTTTATCGCTCCTGCTCATATTGAAGACACTGCAAAATATGCAGAAACAATCATTTCACTTGGAAACCAGACTGGTGAAGGATGGTTTTTAACAGGCGAAATGCTTGAACTGATTCATTCTGGTGTACCGAACATTGTATGTACACAGCCATTTGCATGTCTGCCAAACCATGTTGTAGGTAAGGGTGTCATTAAAGAAATGAGGCGTCAGCATCCGGATGCCAATATTGTCGCAGTTGATTATGACCCGGGTGCCAGTGAAGTGAACCAGTTAAACAGAATTAAACTGATGCTTGCAACTGCTCAGAAGAACCTTGCAAAGAAACAAAATGATAATGATGCCGTTTGATCATTCGTATCTCATGGTAGAATAAATTCATTATGAACAAGAAATAAATCAAATAAAAAAGGAACGCTAAACTATTCATTATGAAAGATTTAGCGTTCTTTTTTAATCATTTCCGTTGATCTGATCAATAATCAATATTTTCAATTTGCCAGTCAATTGGTACTATACCGTTTCTGACAAGAAAATCATTTGCCTGACTAAAATGCTTACATCCAAAAAATCCTCTGTATGCAGATAATGGACTTGGATGAGGGGCCTTTAAGATTAAATGTTTCGGATTATTGAGCATGACAGCTTTTGCCTGTGCAGGTTTTCCCCACAATAAATAAACAATCGGTCTGTCCTGCTCATTTAGAATTTGAATGGCAGCATCCGTAAATTCCTGCCAGCCCAGATTACTGTGCGACATTGCTGTGTGGGCACGAACGGTCAAAATTGTATTTAATAATAATACTCCCTCTTCTGCCCACTTGACAAGATACCCGTTATTAGGAATGTATGTACCCACATCATCATGTAATTCTTTGTAAATATTCACAAGAGATGGAGGAATATCAATCCCGGGTTTTACTGAAAAACTCAGACCATGCGCCTGACCCGGTTCATGATAAGGATCCTGCCCTATAATGACAACTTTAACCTGATGAAGAGGTGTTAAGTGAAACGCATTGAAAATATCCTCTGACATAGGGTAAACAGGGTACTTTGAATACTCCTCTTTCATGCTTAAAAACAATTTTTTGTAATATGCTTTATGAAACTCTTTTGATAGTGGTTCTAACCAGTCATTATTGATTGCTGACATATCTTACCGGTACTCCTGACTCTTTCAAATATTTTTTTAAATCCATAATCTCCAGTTCTTTATAGTGAAATAAAGATGCGGCAAGAGCGGCATCTGCTTTTCCATCCGTTAATGCATCGAGAAAATGTTCTTTGTTTCCGGCGCCTCCAGATGCAATCACGGGAATTGAGACATTTTCTGCGATAATTCTTGTCAGTTCTATATCATATCCGTCCTTTGTACCGTCACAGTCCATGCTGGTAAGAAGTATCTCACCCGCACCAAGCTTGTCAGCCTGAACCGCCCACTCCAGTGCATCAATACCGGTATCAATTCTTCCGCCATTCTGATATACATTCCATCCGCTTCCATCACTTCTTCTCTTTGCATCAATTGCCACAACGACACATTGACTACCAAATTTATCAGCTGCATCACTGATTAATCTTGGATTGTTGATTGCTGCAGAATTGACAGAAATCTTGTCAGCACCCTCTCTTAATAGTTCTTTGAAATTATCAACTGTTCTGATTCCGCCACCCACAGTAAATGGAATGAATACTTTCTCGGCAACTTTTCTTACCATTTCAACAACGGTTCCCCTGTTGTCTGAGGAAGCTGTTATATCAAGGAATACAAGTTCATCTGCACCGGCCTGATCATAAGCAGCCGCTACTTCAACAGGATCTCCTGCATCGCGCAGATTAACAAAATTGATTCCTTTGACAACTCTGTTATTGTTCACATCCAGACATGGAATAATTCTTTTTGTATGCATATTCATTTCCTTTCATTTTCATCATCACCTTATTGCAGTAAATGACTCATTATTAGATTGCTATAAAATTTCTAAGGATTTGCAATCCGATTTCTCCACTCTTTTCCGGATGAAACTGGCATGCAAATACGTTATCTTTTTCAACTGATGCATGAATAACAGTACTGTAATCCGTTGTGGCTTTTACGATAGATGGTTCTTTAGCCTTCAAATAATAGGAATGCACAAAATACACATATTCATTATCGCTAATATTCTTAAACAATCTTCCATTATTCACCAGATTTAATGAATTCCATCCAATATGAGGAATTTTAAGTCCGGGTTGATCAGGAATCCGGAGTATTTCACCTTCTAAAATACCAAGTCCCGGGATACCTTCTGATTCCTCACTTTTCTCAAATAAGAGCTGAAGACCCAAACAAATCCCTAGAAATGGAATTCTTTTTTCAACCACCTCATGTATGGTTGGAATTAAGTCATATTTTTTTAATTTATTCATCGCATCGCCAAAGCTGCCAACTCCAGGCAAAATCACTTTGTCTGCAGATAAAATCTCATGATGGTCACGTGAGATTACTGCATCTTCTCCCAAAAACTGAATCGCTTTTTGAACACTTTTTAAATTACCAGCATCATAATCTATTATTGCAATCATCTTGCCACTCCTTTTTTGTATACCATTGTCAATTTATATTGAACACCACTATTTTTGTGAATTATAAAGGTTGAAACTTGCTCTATTATTCTGTCTCAACATAGGCTCTGTTAATAGAACCCATTCATTTACCACATAAGTCTTTAACAATTTTATCCGGTTTTATTATTTTGAATTCTTTTCCATTCCAATGAAGGATGTCTTTTTTTATCCTGCTTTCGTCTGCATTAATGATTCCTGCAACATTATGTACATGTAATGCAAGATAAGAATTAGAGACTTTTGAAAGAATAACCATATCATTTTTCGTGTTTTCATGTTCTTTCAGATGGAATAATCCAGGCAAATCAATCACTGTAATAACTTGATCATGTAATATGAAAATTCCTTCAATGCATTCATGGGTATGATGCAAATGCGTCACTTCAGGATACAGTAAAACCTCTTTCACATATGAAATATCAATTGCATAGCTATTTTGATCAATTTGAAAATCCAAATAATGTATTCCCTCTTTTTGCATAACGTTCTCTCCAAAAATAGTGATAGATTTTATCTATTTATCTATTATATATTATACTAACTCAAAGTCAAGCTCAAACCAAAATTCCACACCGTCTTCATGGTTGATGACACCACACTGTTTATCGTGCGCTTTCATAATTGCCTTAACAATAGAAAGTCCTATTCCACTACCACCATACTCACGAGTTCTGGCTTTATCAACTTTATAAAATTTCACCCAGATATTTTTAAGCTCAGATTCCGGAATAGGATTGCCTGTATTAAATACAGATACTCTTAACGTCTTATCATGTATTTCTTCAGTAATTCTAATCTTTTTTTCACCAGTTGCATAATGAATTGCATTCGTAATGTAATTTGTGATTACTTCTTCAATTTTGAATTCATCAGCATACACATATCTTTCATTTGTTTCAGAAAAATCAATTTGAATCTCATATTGTTTAATCAGATAATCAAGAGAATTCAATACTCCACCAATAACCATATTAATGTCAAATTTTTCGTATTGAATATTATTACTACCAAACTCAAGCCGGTTTAAAGACAGAAGACTCTTAACCATTTTATTCATTTTATTTGCTTCATCCACTATAACAGAACAATAAAATTCTCTGGATTCTTCATCATCATTGACGCATTCATTTAATCCTTCCGCATATCCCTGAATCAATGCAATTGGTGTTTTTAATTCATGAGATACATTTGAAATAAAATCCTTTCTCATTTCATCTATTTCTTCTTTTTTTTCAATATCCTTCATTAAATCAGAGTTTGCCTGTTTAAGCTCAATGATTGTAGATTCCAATTTGTCAGATAATTCATTCATACTGTTTCCCAAAACACCAATCTCGTCATCAGCATCTTCATCATATTTAATATTAAAATTCAAGTTTGACATTTCTTTAGAAATCCGGGCCAGTTTTAAAATCGGTTTCGTAAATTCCTTTGAAATCAAAAATGCAATCACAATTCCAAGGAAAGAAACAACAAGTCCTATTCTGGCATAAAACTGCATAGAAATCTTAACACTCTCATGAATTGACTCGACAGGCATCCTGATTAGAAAAATCATATTGGAATTAAAAAAACCGGAAACCTCAAGATATCCATTTTCATAATTTCCTGATTTCTGATTAAGATTACATCCACCCACTATATAATCAGGGGTCTGTTTAATGATTTTATAATCAGAAGGATTCAATCCAAAATTGATATCTACCAGTCTCTTTTGTAATATTTCTCCATTACCGTACAAAAATTCAATTTGATCTGAGGTATCTACAATAATAATGATAATACCATATTTTTCACATACCGAAACAATACTTTTGATAGCTTCATCATTTACTGTCTCATTTTTTTGTATCACCTGATTGATCTCATCATATCCTTTTAAAAGATACTTCTGCTTTGTAGACAGATAATATTTTTCCATAAAAAATTGGTTCATTAAAATATATATAAAGCATATTCCGGTTGTTATGCATAAAAGAATCAAAGTTAATTTTAATTTGATTGAATACTTTACCTTGGAATTCATATAAACCTCACTTTGTACCATTATATTTCAAATTTATATCCCATTCCCCATATTGTTTTGATATATTCACCGGCTATTCCCAGTTTGCTTCTGAGCTTTTTGACATGTGTATCAATGGTTCTCGCATCACCAAAATAATCATAATTCCATACATTGTTTAAGATCTTTTCTCTTGATAATGCAATGTTTTTATTCTCTATAAAATATACCAGTAATTCAAACTCTTTGAAGCTCAATTCAATATTTTCGCCATTCACTGTTACCTGATGGGCAGATTTGTTTAATTGAATCATTCCGGCATCAATTATTTCACCGGAATCTAGTTTATTTGCTCTTCGTAAGATGGAATCAACCCGTGCAACTAAAATTTTGGGACTAAACGGTTTTGAAATATAATGGTACAAAGTGAGGTTTATATGAA
>CACYDA010000071.1 GCA_902773095.1 uncultured Lachnospiraceae bacterium
GTTGCCATATGGATTGTTGCCATATGGATTGTTGCCATATGGATTGTTGCCATATGGATTGTTGCCATATGGATTGTTGCCATATGGGTTGTTGCTATATGAATTGTTATTGTTGTTCATATTGTTTCCGTATGGATTGCTTCCATATGGATTGTTATTGTTGTTCATGTCGTTTCCGTATGGATTGCTTCCATATGGATTGTTATTATTGTTCATATTATTTCCGTATGGATTGCTGTCATATGGGTTGTTGTTGCCATTGTTTCCGTATGGATCGCTGTTATATGGATCATTGCCATATGGGTTATATCCACTGTTCAGATTTCCCGGGTTACTCGTATTGTTTTCAAATGAATCATTCGTCTGATTATCATTACCTGATTGAAAAAAATAATCTTCTTTTTCCTCATTCATCTGCGGCGTCCTCCTTTGATTGTTGATTATATTATGATAAATATTATAACATTAAACTATTATCATTTTGTACACAATAATCATTCTAACATTATCTTTTTCAAAATGCAACTCATATCCACGAATATAGGTAATAACTATTGCCTGATTTTTTCCTCCCATTCCGTTTCTTTAAAACCTACAAGTACAATGTCTTCACTCACAAGCATCGGACGCTTCACAAGCATTCCATCCGTTGCCAGCAAATCATACATCTCCTCTTCCGACATGTCTTTTAACTTTTCCTTCAGATTCAGTTCACGGTACAACTGACCGCTTGTGTTAAAAAACTTCTTGATTGGCTGACCGCTTATTTCTTTCCAATGTTTTATTTCCTCTTTAGCCGGATTTTGCTCTTTAATCGGTCTTTTATTGTAAGCTATATGATTGTCCTTAAGCCATTTCTCTGCTTTTTTACAAGTTGTACATTTGTCATAACAAATTAGTGTAATCATCTTTTTTTCTCCTTTATCTTCTACTTTCACTGCTTTGCATTTGATTTACATAAGTGGTGCAACAAATTTCATCACGCTTCCCATTACTTTATAAAACAATTTTTCGTGCTTGATCGTATCGTGTGTAACTTCCTGACACTTAACTAAAGTATCTTCAAAATCTGTCTCTATCTTACTAATACAATCGACGTGATACAGATACGTTGCACACTCGAAGTGATGATATAAACTTCTGTAGTCAAGAATAATTGTTCCGATTACTGCCTTCTGATCATCACTCACAAATACTTTTGCATGCACAAATCCGGGAGTATATTCATATATTTTCACTCCTGCATCAATCAATGCTTTATAATGTGATTTTGCCAGTGCATAAGCCATCTTTTTATCCGGAATTCCAGGGAGAATAATTTTTACATCTACTCCTCTCTGTGCCGCAAACTCAATGGACCTTTGCAATTCCCCATCCAATATCAAATATGGTGTCATAATGTGGACATAATCTGTTGCCCTGTTCAGAATATCCATATAAATGTTTTCACCAACTCTATGATGATCGAGAGGACAGTCACTATAAGGCATTACAAATCCTGCATTTTTTGATACATGATAGTGTTCATTGCTCTTCTTTTTCTCTGTCGGAGTGACTCTGTTTTGTTCTACAAGATATTTCTCAAAATCCGGTTTTCTCTCATCAAGATTCCACATCTGAAGAAACATCAGAGCAAAACTTTTTGCTGCCTCTCCTTTTAACATTACTGCAGTATCTTTCCAATGTCCGAAACGTTGTATTTTATTTATATATTCATCCGACAGATTCACACCTCCATTGAAAGCCACTTTTCCGTCTATTACCAATATTTTTCTGTGATCTCTATAATTATAATAAGTCGACAAAAAAGCTTTCAATAAGTTCTTTAAGCATCGCATCAAACTTCTCTTCACCCTGAGTAAAAAATGTTACCATGGTATCATCAAAGATTGGAAAACAACCTGTTTTATTGACATATTTGCATAAATCATCTGTTCCCGAACGTTCCTTCTCCAATTGATGTATGACACTTTCATCCTGTATTAACATATTCTTGGTGAGCTGATTCAGCTGACTGATCCTTGCTTTCATCGCACGATGTCCAAACTCTGTTTCCGTAAAATGTAGAAAGATGGTACTAGGCACCGGTGCTAATGCTATAATAACCATCCAAGTCAGCTTCGCGAAGAATCCATGTCACTACTAAAAAGATGCGTTATCATAAGCAATGTAAATAACATCTGAAGCCACGTAAAGTGTGGCATGTAATCACTAAACCAGTCGTAAATCGACATTAAAATCAGAACCTGCAAAATAATAAGAATCAGAATGATAAACAGCCTGCTGAATACAATCCTGAAAAAACCTTTTTTTCTTGGAGTTGCAAGACGAATCACCTTTTCTTTACTATTATTCTTTTCTATCCTTCTATTCTTTCGTTTCTTTTTATTCACAGCTACTCTTTACCTTCTTTATCTTCTTTACTAACTAATTCTTAACTTCTAAAAATAGACAACGCTTTCTTTCCTTCAAGTCATACACCTCAACCTACTGATACAACACCTGCATTTTATTAAATGATACACATGTATCATGTTTACGATTCCCCCTATAGATGCTGTCATTATATTCGTAATATTCTTCACTCGTACACGGTTCATCCTGAAATATGCTTAATCCCATATCATTTGTAAATCCGTTTTTTACATCTCCCAGATTCAAATCCTTATAATAGAGCATCTCACTTTCTTCTGTTTCAACGTTATATTTATCAAAACTTACACTAGAACAAACTTTCTCAAAACCATCGTCTGTTAATCGGAGTGTCACTTCTATAAAACATCCTTGATTCCCGAAGCTTTCAGATAAAAAGTTTTCTCCTTCCACATACCATAACTCACCCGATTGACCAAATTCTCCCATGTACTTCCATTTGCCATCAACAACTTTGTAAATCTGTATCGGGTCACCATGAGAATCACTCCTGGCAGTACACAACTCCTCTACACCATCGCCATCTAAATCTGCATATGTATATCTTATACTATGCCAGCCATGATATTCTTCTATATTTGCATCAACTACTCTGATCGCTTCTATTCTTTTTTTCTCATCTTCACTTAGTTGTTCCATATTTATTTCTATATCTTTATAGTCATCTTTTAAATAATGCATGTTGTTGATGTCATAGGAACAGTATTTTCCACCCTCTGTCAATTCATTTAAGATTGCTTGAAATTCATTGTATGTCACTTTCTTATATTCATACGATACATCATCCTTATGTTTGCGGTATGCCTGATAAAACTCTACTTTTCCATCGCCATAACAATCATTACGTCGTTCCAATATTTGTTCTGCTTTTTTTCCATCAAAATAGTAATAATCAATATAATTGTTTCTTTCATCATACGTACATAAAATATACACTTCACGATTTTCATTGAATTGGTACCATCCTAACAATTTACCAGATCCCAAAATCGGTATGACATTCCCATCCTGACAACCATATATACATGTCCTATTTTTATTTGTATTGTACAAAACCAACTCATGGACACCGTCATTATTAAAATCTATATAAGCATAATACATATTTCCCAAATCACAGTACACATACTCCGAAACATATTGATCTATGGAAAACTTCAATTTGCCTGATGATAGAAATTCGTCAAAAATACTGTCATCATATTCCTTGCTTTCACTGTAATCCAGGTCGTTTTGAGTATTTTCATATTGTTTTTCATTATTTTTTTCCAATTTATTTTTCTGTTTCCTGCTCAATCCTGCTGTAAAAAGAATAATTACAACTGCTAATACAATAATTCCTATTCTCGCACCATTACATCTGTTTTTATTATTCAATTACATTTACACCTCCATGCTATTGAATGCATTCTTCTCCAATCAGTACAATGTTTCTTATCTTTCTTGATTCGCTTTTCAAGATTCCAAAATTTTTCGGAAGCATTTTTATCATTTGAACTTAATAACTCTATATACTCCTTATTTAAACGCTCCATATATTGCTCCTGCCATCCGGCAA
>CACYDA010000072.1 GCA_902773095.1 uncultured Lachnospiraceae bacterium
GAAAAGATTTCTTGCCATTTCATGTTTTTTACTTAAAGAAAAATCCACGATTCTGTTCCTCCTAATTTTTATTATTACATCTTGTCTGTTTATTTATTGCAGTACCAAAGCACTGATTAAATAACCTGTTATGAAATATCCTGTATCTTATTGGAATAACCGGATATTCGATTCATTCTCATCGTTCTTATTTCTTTGAATAGTCGTAGAAACCGATTCCTGTCTTTCTTCCAAGCTTTCCACCACGAACCATCTTACGAAGAAGCGGATGTGCACGATACTTAGAATCTCCTGTTTCTGTATAAAGAACGTCCATAATAGCAAGAACGATATCAAGTCCTACTAAATCACCTAATGCTAAAGGTCCCATTGGATGACCGGCACCAAGTTTCATTGCTGTATCGATACCTTCAACAGAAGCGATTCCCTCTGCATAAATTCCAATTGCCTCATTGATCATTGGAATTAAGATTCTGTTAACAACAAATCCGGGAGCTTCTTCCACCTGAACAGGCTCTTTTCCAATGCTTACAGAAATTTCTTTAATCTCTTCAACCAATTCAGCCGGTGTATTGGCACCTGCGATTACCTCTACTAATTTCATTCTGTCAGCAGGGTTAAAGAAATGCATACCGATGATTGGTCTGTCAAGACCGGCGCCAATCTCTGTGATTGAAAGTGAAGATGTGTTAGTAGCAAATTTACATCCTGCCGGAACAATCTCCATTAATTCTTTAAATGTATCTTTCTTAATCTGCATATTCTCAGGAGCAACCTCGATGACAAGATCACAATCTGTACAGATCTCTTTTAATCCTGTCTTAATTTTTGCAAGAATTTCATCTGCCTTCTCCTGTGTGATTTTTTCCTTGCTTACAAGGAAATTCATGTTCTTTTCAATCTTAGCCTTTCCACCGTCAGCAAATTCCTGCTTGATGTCACAAAGACGAACTTCATAACCATCTGTCATAGCAAATGCCTGAGCGATACCTGAACCCATTGTTCCAGCTCCAATAATACCTACTATCATAGTAAATCCTCCTGTTTAAAATACTTTAATAATTTAAAATCAACCGTCTGCATTTTGATACACATTTTGCTTCCGGCATATTACATATTTTTAAATGGAACTACCTTCAATTTTTTCTCTTTATCTTTTTCAAGGAAGTTACCCATACCTGCTTTCTGGTCTTCTGTCTCAAAACAATCACCAAACAGCTTTTCTTCAATCACGATTGCCTGATCCATGTCGACATCTAAACCTTCATTGATTGCTTTTTTGCAGTTGCGAACTGCAATAGGTGCATTGATTGCAATAGTCTTAGCTAATTTCTTTGCTGCCGGCATTAACTCTTCTAACGGATATACTGCATTTACAAGACCGATTCTATACGCCTCGTCAGCCTTAATATTTCTTGCTGTATAGATCATCTGTTTTGCCATACCTACGCCAACGATTCTTGCAAGTCTCTGTGTACCACCAAATCCCGGTGTAATTCCAAGACCTACTTCCGGCTGACCAAAGATGGCATTATCAGAACAAATTCTGATATCACAGCTCATAGAAATCTCACATCCGCCACCAAGTGCGAAACCGTTCACTGCTGCAATCACAGGAATAGGGAATGTTTCTAATTTTCTGAACACATCATTTCCCTTTTTACCAAAGGCTTCCCCTTCCGCTTTTGAAAGCGTACTCATCTCTCCGATATCTGCACCGGCAACAAATGATTTTTCACCGGCTCCTGTCAGTACCAACGCTCTGACAGTACCAACATCAACACTGTCAAGTGTCGCATCAAGCTCTTCCAAAACCTGGCTGTTTAATGCATTTAATGCCTTTGGACGATTGATGGTAATAACACCAATCATTTCTTCTACTTCATAAGTAATAAATTCCATAGTTCAATTACCTTTCTATCATACTTTTTATATTGAAACAAAAACAATTGTTTACAAAACAACTACACATATTTATTTCAATATGTGTAGCCCCTTTGCCACATTGAAATGCAGCTACTATATTTAATTAATCTCTTGAAACAATTGTAGAGCAGCCCATACCGCCACCGATACAAAGAGTTGCAAGACCTTTCTTCGCATCAGTCTTTGCCATCTCGTGAAGAAGTGTTACAAGGATACGGCAACCTGAAGCTCCAACAGGATGTCCAAGTGCAATTGCGCCACCATTTGGATTAAGCTGTTCATCCTTAAATCCTAATTCTTTCTGAACTGCTACAGACTGTGCTGCGAATGCTTCATTTGCTTCGATAATATCAAACTCATCAATTGTCATGCCTGTCTTTGCAAGAACTTTCTTTGTAGAAGCAACTGGTCCAACACCCATAATCTTAGGATCAACACCACCAAGTGCGCCAGCTACCCATGTAGCCATTGGTGTAACACCAAGTTCTTTTGCTTTTTCTTCACTCATTACAACGATGGCAGCAGCACCGTCATTGATACCTGATGCGTTACCTGCTGTCACTACGCCGCCTTCTTTACCTGAACAGCATTTTAAGTTTGCAAGTGTCTCAGCTGTTGTACCCGGACGAGGACCTTCATCTTTACTGAAGATGACCGGTTCTTTTGTCTTCTTGTTGATACCTGTCTGAACAGGAACAATTTCATCATCAAATCTTCCGGATGCCATAGCAGCTTCCGCTTTCTGCTGGCTCTTTGCAGCAAATGCATCTAATTCTTCTCTTGTAAGATTCCACTGATCTGCAACATTTTCTGCTGTGATCATCATATGATAATCATTGAATGCATCCCATAATGCATCATTTACCATTGTATCAACCAATTTTCCATTGTTCATTCTGTATCCGTAACGTCCCTGCATCATTGCATATGGTGCCATTGACATGTTTTCCATACCACCTGCAACAACGATATCTGCATCTCCTGCTAAAATCATCTGTGCTGCCATATTAACACAGTTAAGACCGGAACCACAAACTACGTTAACTGTAACAGCCGGTGTCTCAATCGGTAAACCGGCTTTGATAGATGCCTGACGTGCCACATTCTGTCCAAGACCTGCCTGAATAACGCATCCCATATATACATGATCAACCTGATCAGCAGGAACGCCTGCTCTGTTTAATGCTTCTTTGATAACAATTGAACCGAGAACAGGTGCCGGTGTAGTACTTAAACCGCCACCCATTTTTCCGATTGCAGTACGGCATGCGCCTGCTAAAACAACTTTCTTTGCCATATTAGTGATACCTCCAAATAAGATTGTTAAATTTTTATCAAGTCCAGTTATACTCTTTGCCCTGAACATGCTTTGTTAATTTTATCACAATACTGAATGAAGTGCAATCAAATTTAAAAATTTATTTTTAAAAATTTTAAAAAAATAGGAAACTGACCAAGCTATACTACATAGAATGAAGTGTAAACAAAATTTGGAGGATTTAACATGAGTGATTTAGCTGCAACAAACTGCGGTGGCAATGGAGGCTACAACGATAACAATGGAGGTAACTGCCTTTGCATTATTTTAATTCTTTTGTTATGCTGCAACGGCAACGGAAATGGAATTCTCGGCAGCAACAACAATAACGGCTGTGACTGCATCATCTGGATTCTGATTCTTCTTTCTTGCTGCGGTAACAACAACGGCAACAACTTCTTAGGATGCGGATGCGGATGCTAATTAACTAATTTTTCATAACGATCAGCCGGTCAGCCGGCAGACAACACCAATCGGGCTGTCGCATTAAGAAATAAATCATACTTAGTGCGGCAGCCCCTGATTTTTCACCAAAATATGATACGAATGGAGTTTTATTTATGAAGAAATATCCACATACAATCATTGAAACAGAAGATTCCATCTATGAATATGATGAAGAATGCATGAAATGTATCAAACCGCATCCCAATGAATTCATGGAAGAATCTGACGATAATCTGTTTACCCTTCTAGTCTGCGTTAAATATGCTGAATCATATTTATCATCTGATTTGCATATATTATAATATACAATTTTATGTAATATGAGGTATGTGATGAGTAATTCTGTTTCCACCAAAACTTTAAATATATTAAAAGCTGCACTTCCCTTTGTTCCGGTATCCATTCAGAGAAATCTGTCTTATTTTGTAAAAATCGAAGAATTTAACAATATGTTTAATCATATCAGTGATTCCATTGATACCACTTTAAGTGCCTGTGAATTAAATGATTCTGAAAGCAGTTCCAATTTTAATATGCAGGATTTTATGTATGCCATACGCCCTTATCTTGACAAAAAAGAATTTGACACGATAACAAATTTTATCAATTTTTTTCATGCATATAATATTTATCAGTCTCTCACTTCAATCAGTGGAAACAACTCATCACTGCAAGGTCTGTTACAAACACTTGGAGGAAATAGTTTGAATCATAATTCAACAGATTACACTTCCTATCATCCTGACTCTGTCAATCTGACAAATCAAAATCATAGTTTTCATCCGGAGGATCATCAGCATACAAATAGCAAAAACAGCAATAACTTTAGTAATATTCATCACATGAATAACAACATGAATGATAACAAAAATAGTAATACTAATCACAACATTAATGGCAATACTATGTTTAACAACCTGTCAGAACTTGCAAAAATCATTCAGACAATGAATTCTGCCGGTACCAATAACCCAACCCATCCGGACACTCAATTCAGTCAAAAAGTTTCTTTCAATCAGTCAACTCCGTTGAAAGAACAAAATGATACACTTGCAAAATCTAGTATCGAGGCACTTAATTCTCTTCTCACTCCTAATAAAAACCAAAATGATTTGCAAAATGAGAACAAACCAGAGGAAGACTAAAAAAGTAGTCACTGCCATCATGCAGCATCAATTATAATTTCATCATTATTAAAATAATTTAGATTGGAGGATTACATAATGAATGATCATTCTTTTAACACAATTTCGCCGGAAAAAATCAACTTATTAACAGACATCATTAAACAATCACAAAATGTCCCTTCTCAAAATATGGTACAGTTTCTCTTAAATTCTGCCGCTGCCGCAAACGCAAAGGGAATCAATTTTACAGACAGCGAGACAGAACTAATCATTAATACCTTAAAAAAAAATATGACACCTGAACAGATTAACCAAATGGATAATATCATCCGTATCTCAAAAATGATGCGTAGAAATACTTAATCTCTACGCATACTGCTATATTCTTTGTGTAATTTCTTTTAAAAAAATCTGTTCTTCTTCACTAAGATATTCTTTTAATGTAAGATATACTTGATTGTGATATTCATTAATCAATGTTCTTTCAATATCATCGAGCAAATCGATGTCGATTGCTTCCAATTCATAAGGAACCATGGTTAATGTCTCAAATTCCAGAAATCTGCCAAACTCATTTTTTGTCTTTTCCTTACATACAGTCATGTTTTCAATACGAATTCCATATTTTCCTGCCAGATACAAACCGGGTTCATTTGATGTGATCATTCCCGGTTTCATTTCAGCGCTGATATTTTTACCTTTGCCAATTTTAGATCGGATACTGTTTGGACCCTCATGTACATTCAGAAAATAACCGACACCATGTCCTGTTCCATGTTTATAATCGAGAAAATTTTTCCATAACGGCTGTCTGGCCAGAAAATCAAGACCGGCACCTGTAGTTCCTTCCAAAAAGACTGCATTGCCAAGAGCAAGATTTCCTTTTAAAACCAATGTATAATTTTCCTTTTCTTCACAACTTAATTCACCACATGCCAAAGTTCTTGTAATATCTGTAGTTCCTTCAAGATAATGCCCTCCGGTATCAATCAAAACAAAAGATTGATCATCTAACTTCGCATTACTGAATTCATCAAACGCATAATGAACAATTGCGCCATGTTCTCCATATGCGACAATCGGATTAAAGCTTTCACTGACAAATCCTTCCATTTTTTTACGTTCTTCTAATAATTTTTCAGCAATATCCTTCTCTGTTATTTTTTTAGTATCACATTGTCTCTTAAACCAAAACAAAAATCTGATATAAGCTATTGCATCCTTGATATGGGCATTTTTCTCGTTTGCAATCTCAGTAGGATTTTTAATCGCCTTAAAAACTGTGGTAGGATTGATGATATCAATGATGGCGTATTCATCATTCCCAAGATTTACGGTATTTTTAATGTCACTGTATAACTTAAAATTAACTTTATCTAAGTCAAGGATCACAGGAAGCTTTTCAGCAATCGTCCTGACATCATCATAGATTTCAAAATATCCTTTCATTTGAATACGATTCTTACGAAGATAGTCATCGATATATTGCGTTTTTTCATCCGGCTTTTTACAACTTCCACAATAAAAAATCACTTCATCTTCTGTAATCATCATATTGGACAAGACAAGCGGACTACATTCGATATCATTACCTCGAATATTCAAAAGCCAGGCAATGTCATCCAGCGATGTAAGTAAAAAACTTTTTGCATTCCTTTTTCTCATCTCCATCCTGACCCTGTTTATTTTTTCTGTAATCGTTTCCCCACAGTAACATTCAGGAAGCACATATGGTTTTGAATCGGGTAACGCCGGTCTGTCCTTCCATAGCTGAGAGACTAGATCTTCATCACATTGGAATGTGATGTTCTTTCCTTGCCTTTGAAAGTATTTTTGCAATGATATTGCAAAACCGGCACTTACGCATCTTCCATCAAAGGCCAATGTCATTTTGTCCTGCAAATTTTGACCGAGGAATTCTTCGATTGTCGGAACACCTTCATTTCCCATTTTATACAAATCAATTCCAGTGTTTTCAAGTTCTTTTTCCGCCTGTAAAAAATACCTGCCATCCGTAAACAAACCTGCCGATTGATTTGTGATGATCAGCGTTCCTGCTGACCCTGTAAAACCTGACATGTATTCTCTCGTCTTGAAATAATCGCTTACAAATTCCGAACCGTGAAAATCCTCCGTAGGTATGTAATACACATCTATGTTTTTGTCAGACATAATCGTTTGAATTTCATGGATCCGCTTTTTTACAATCTCACTTTTCTTCATATTATTACTTGAATTATTCCACATATTATTCCCTTCTGGTATTTTCGCATTCTTCGTTACACTTCTAATCAGAAGATAATAACTTGTCTACACCATCATCCAAATGTTTATAATTATTTTCCGGAATTCTCTCCGGTTCTACACCATTCACAACGTCCGCATATGCTGAAACCTCAGCCGGATCCACAAATCTTTTTTCACTTCTCTTTTCAACCGTCTGACCGTACATCAGTCTGTAAACAGAAACTGAGCCGTCATATACCTTAAAAATTCCATATCCTTTCTGATCTATCACTACTTTTTCTTTTACATGATTCAGAGCATCAACAAAGGTTTTTCCGGCAAAATGAATACCGACATACATTCGTTTTTCACCGCCTCTTTCCACTGTCATAATCACAGCAAGACCAGAATTATTAATATCGTCCACTCCCTCCATGGTCCATCCAACTATTTTATCGTGATTAAAATAATCATGCATAATACCATATGCATGGTTTTCTCTCAGTTTCATAAGCGTTCTAAGCCCGTTTACCGGCGGGATATGGTCATGTTCAATTCCATAAAAATCACCATAGAATACACAAGGATATCCCTCGTTTCTAAGTAAAATTAAAGAGTAGGCATGGAGCTTAAACCAGTCAAGTACAAAAGATTCCAGTGCCTGTCCCGGCTGTGTATCATGATTATCAACAAATGTAACTGCCAGATCCGGTCTGTCACTGATCAGCGTATTTTTCAAAATATATCTCATATCATAATAGCCATTACTTCTTGACGCATGAAACATGTTAAAATGAAGCGGCACATCAAACAGCGATAATGCAGATTCTGTTTTCTCTATGTATCTCTGCAAAATATACAACTCTGCATTCCAGTATTCACCAACCGCAAAAATCTCTCTGCCTGTATCCTGGCGCAATTTATTGAGCCAATTCCTAAAGAAATTAAAATCAATATGTTTGACGGCATCAATCCTGAATCCATCAAAACCTGTGAATTCAAAATACCATCTTCCCCATTTATTTAGTTCATCAACCACTTCATCATCACTCATATCCAGATCCACGCCCATTAGATAGTCGTAATTTCCAAACTCGCCGTCGACATCACTATCCCACTCTTTTCCGATGAATCTGTAGATTCCATTTTCCTGACTCTTTGCATCAAAATCTGTACCATGAAAATGTGTCCAATCCCATGTAAAATCTGAGTATTTGCCATTTCTACCCGGAAATGTAAATTTTGTCCAGACAGTAATCTTCTTTTTTCCGGCGATTTCATGATTTCTGTCATATTCGTCCTGTCCATAAGCAAAAATTCGTTCCTGCTCATCCGCACCCATTCGATGTCCAAGCACTACATCCGCAAGAACCTCTATCCCATTTTTCTTTAATTCATTGATAGCTGCCAAATATTCATCTTTTGTTCCATACTTTGTAGCAACTGTATTTTTCTGGTTAAACTCACCCAGATCATACAGATCATATACGGCATATCCAACATCATGCACACCACTTGCCCCCTTATATGCCGGAGGAAGCCAAACACTTGTAATCCCTGCTTTTTTAAAATCACTGGCCATTCCAATGATTCTGTTCCAATGTGCCCGATCCTCAGGCAGATACCATTCAAACGCCTGCATCATCAATTTTTTAGGTTTGGGATGAACAGTATCAATGTCACATTCTATCCAGCAATCCTGATCATCATTGTTTTCATTCTGTTCATTATCATGATTCTCTTGAAATTCTCCATTCTCAGAATATTCTTCCTGCGAATGTTCATATTGATCATTTTCACCATTATCATAATTCATATGATTCTCCTCATAGTTATCATTCATTTCATCTATATTAATTTCTGTTTGCATAGTTAGTCCTTTCATCATTGATTCGCACTGACACTTCGCCGGACGTTAAATGTTCGATACTTCCATCTTGATGTTTCACCACCAGTCCTGCTTCGTCATCAATATCCAGTACATGAAGAATCTCTTTCGCTTCATCCGACAGGATATATACATCTTTTCCAATCAGCATTGACTTATCTTTATAGACCTTCATAAACTTATGTCTGTCTAAATCTTCATAGTTATCATACATTTTTTGGATAATCTTTGCAATAATCCTATTTCTTAAATTATCATTAACTTCATTTTGCGGCTCTAATTCTGCCATAGCTCCGGCAATATCTTTAATTTCATGTGGAAAACTGTCTTTCGGTTCTTTGACATTAATTCCAATGCCTACAACTGCATAAATAAGCTTTGATGTCTCAACATCCACAGAAGCTTCCGTTAGTATACCACAAATTTTTTTATTGTCATAATAAATATCATTTACCCACTTTATTTTTGTTTCAACATCAAATACTTCATCCAGAGCTTCTGATACAGCGACAGCTGTCATTGTCGTAATCATCAATGCCTGTGTCACAGGACATTCAGGCCGTAACAGGATACTCATATAAATACCGGTATCCGAAGGCGAATAGAATTTTCGATTCATTCTCCCTCTTCCGGCTGTCTGTTCTTGTGCAATCAGAATACTCCATTCTTTTTCACCGTCAAAAGCCTTCTGCTTTAAAACAGTATTTGTTGATGTTATCGTTTTTTTTATTTCAATTTTGATTTTGTCTGCAAGATTTTGATCCAGAAACTTCATTATTCCACTAATAGAAAGCACATCATCACCTTTACACATACGATATCCCATCTTATTCATTCCGGATATTTTATATCCTTCATCATTTAACATTTTGATTGCTTTCCAAACAGCAGTCCTGCTCACACCTATTGCGTTTGCAATCTCTTCCCCGGAAAGATAGGTTTCCTTATTTTCAATTAATATTTTTAAAACTTCCTCTTTTACACTCATCAATCCTGCCATCACTTTCTTATTTCAATCCTGCAATTTTGCTTATACTTCATTTAAAGCAAGACTATTCTACAACATTTGTGCGAGTTTTTAAAGTATATATTGCATTTTATTCTTCTATCTGATAAAGTAAAACTTAGTGATACCCAAACTACATTTTACAGAAAGGATATTAAAATAATGAGTGAAAACGAAAATATGAACCTTGAACCTGATGAGGATATCTGCGTTACTTTGGAATTGGATGATGGAGAAGAGTTAGAATGTGCCGTACTCACAATTTTCCCTGTAGGAGAACACGATTACATTGCCCTTCTTCCTCTTGAGGGAGAATATGCAGAAGAAGGCGAAGTTTTTCTTTACAGATACACAGAAGACGAAAACGGTGAGCCATCTTTAGACAATATTGCAGATGATGATGAATATGATGCTGTCTCTGATGCATTTGACGAACTCCTTGACTCACAGCAATATGATGAGCTTGTAGAAGCCGGCGATCTTGAGGATATTGAGGAAGAGTAATCCTCAACCGTATGAAACTTTGAAAATTTCAGTATAGAGCAGATACACCGATTATTACACTGAAAAGGGGGGCTGTCGCTTTAACGAATGAAAATTCGTGAAGCGACAGCTTCA
>CACYDA010000073.1 GCA_902773095.1 uncultured Lachnospiraceae bacterium
AAAGGACGTAGTAGTTATGAGTAACAACGAACAAAAAAGCGGCGGATGGCGTACGAATAAGTGGATTAGAGCTGCAATTCCTGCATTGCTTTTGCACTGCAGTATAGGTACAGTTTATTGCTGGTCAATTTTCAGTCAGGAAATTGCGGATTACATCGGTTTTGATAAGTCAGCAACAGAGTGGGCATTCAGTTTTGCGATTTTCTTCCTAGGAATGTCAGCAGCATTTCTTGGAAATGTTGTCGAGAAAGATATTCATAAATCATCATTAATCGCAGCAATTTGTTTTGCTCTTGGTATGGCAGGAACGGGATACTTCATTTATTATGGTGGAGTGCATCATAAAAGTACAATTGCACTTGTAGGTATTTATGTATGTTATGGTTTTATTATGGGTATTGGTCTTGGTACGGGATATCTCTCACCGGTGAAGACATTGATGCTTTGGTTCCAGGATCGTAAAGGTCTTGCTACAGGTCTTGCAGTTGCAGGATTTGGTGCTGCAAAAGCAATCGCAAGTCCTATTATGCAAAGTATGTTAAATAATCTGGGTGATGGCGGCATTTATAAGATGTTCTATATTCTTGCAGGTGTATATTTTGTTATGATGTTTATAGGACATTTATTACTGAAAAAACCTGACGGATGGCATGAGCCACAAAAGAAAGAAAAAGGTCAGGGTATTATGGATATTATTAAGACAAAGCCTGTTACTAACTATATTGGTATCTGGTTAATGTTCTATATTAATATAACATGTGGTCTTGCTCTTATTTCACAGGAAAAGATGATCGTAAAATGTATCGGATTAGGAGCAAGCGCAGCACTTGTATCAACTGTATCTGCGATTTTTAACGCAGGTGGAAGATTAGGATTTTCTGCATGGGCTGATACAATGAAAGACAGAAATACAATTTATAAAATGATCTTTATCCTTTCTATTGCAGCGACAGGACTTGTTATTGTCACAGGTGGAATTAAGAACGGGGAAGGAAATACAGGACTTGTTGTTTTGGTCCTTGCTTTAATCATGATCGTTAATGCAGGATATGGCGGTGGTTTTTCTAACGTACCAACATTACTTTCTGATCATTATGGAATGAGCAGTATCAGTGCCATTCATGGTATTACATTATCAGCATGGGCATTTGCAGGTCTGACAGGTAATCAGATGGCAACATGGATCGTCAATCATTACGGTACGGATGAGATAAAGATTGTGAAAGTTCATGGAGAACCATTTGAGGTTAATCCGATAGGTTATCAGACAGTGCTTTATGTGACAATCGCTCTTTATATTGTTGCACTTTTGTTAAGTCTTTTCCTGGTAAGACCTACAGATAAGGCATTAGAAGCGAAAGCGGCAAAGAAAGCAGCAAAGTCAGCAAAATAATATCAAAAAAAACTCTGGTTCATCAATAGGGCGGCGACATAAAATGTGGCAGCCCTATTTTAATGCACACGGCGCCCTGGAGGAAGTATGTCAGCTGACGCTGACGGGGCGACGCAGCGAGTAGGGGGGGAACAAGCCCTTCCTACTCGATTTGTTAAGTCGGTAAATAGTAACATTTACCGTTAAATATTCGTATCTTTTTTTTAAGAAATGTGATACAATTGAAAAAATCGACTATTTCATGGTTGATTTGGTTTGTTTTCGAACTGATAAAAAATCATAATCGGGGAAAATGATGGAAAGAAGTAGTAAGAAAAAGGTATTTGACTTTGTCTTTCTGATCGGATTGCTTATTCTGACAGTCTGGGCTGTGTTTAAGGACCGGGATGTGAATAGCGTCATTAGAATGATGAGAGAAGTACCGACAATATATGAAGTGATATGTTTTACGTTAGTAATTCTATATGTATGCAGTGAATCTGTCATTATCAAGTATCTGCTTTCTATGTTGAAGATTAAAGTAAAACTGGCTGAATGTATAAAATACTCGTTTATCGGATTTTTTTACAGCTGTATTACTCCATCAGCATCAGGCGGACAGCCAATGCAGATTTATTATATGAGAAAGAATAAGATTAGTGTGGCAAGTTCCAGTCTTGTTCTCATGGTTGTAACAATAGAATATAAGTTTGTTCTGGTATTTATAGGAACAATGATCATGATTTTTGGACAGGGGTTTTTGCATGCTTTGCCTGTGAAAGTGAGATATTTCCTTTATTTAGGACTGGTTTTAAATATCATATGTGTAGCTGTTATGCTGATGTTGATAGTATTTCCGCAGTTTATCAGGATTGTACTAAGGCATATTCTTAGGATTTTGGATCGACTGAAATTGGTAAGGAAAAAAGAAAATCTCACAAAAAGATTTGACAGAACAGCGACGGTCTATAAAGATGCAGCCGAGTATCTGAAGAAAAACCAATTCTCAATACTGATTACAACAGTGATTTCTTTTATTCAGAGATTTTTTCTGTTCTTTGTTACATATGTGGTGTATAGGAGTCTGGGATTTCGGGGAGAAAGTGTTATCAAGATTATGCTGCTACAGGCAATTATTTCGATTTCAGTTGACATGCTTCCGCTTCCGGGAGGTATGGGAATCAGTGAGCATCTGTATCTGCTTATATTCATGCCGGTGTTCGGCAGTGATACAATGACAACAGCAGCAATGGCACTCAGCAGGGGATATAGTTATTATATTTTATTGTTGGTCAGTGGTATTATTGTATTTGCAGTACATTTGATTAGTAAAAATGGAAATAACCAAGGAGATGTGAAGAGAGAATGATAGGATTTTATAATTACACAGTTGTTCTTACCTATATTGGAGTGGCAGTTTCAATGGCAGGAATGAATCTTGCATGTCATGGGAAATATGAATATGCGATATTCTGCCTGGTGATCGCAACAATCTGTGATGCATTTGATGGAAAAGTTGCCAGAACAAAGAAAGACAGAACAACAGAGATGAAAAAATTTGGAGTGCAGATTGATTCTCTATGTGACCTGATTTGTTTCGGGATGTCTCCTGTTGTGTTGTCATATCAGATTGGACTTAACAAAGTATGGGGAATTTGTATAGGCATTTTCTTTGTACTATGTGGAGTAATCAGATTGGCATACTATAATGTTTTAGAAGAAATGAAAGAACTAGATCCTTCTTTGGCGGAAGCGGAAAAGGTATATCATGGTCTGCCAATCACAACAATCGGAGTGATTTATCCGCTTGTATTCATTTCTTACAGATATGTCACGCGTCATACGTTTATCTATGTGATTGCTGCCATGCATACGATTGTGGGCTGCCTGTACATTATTGATTTTAAATTAAAGAGACCAAAAGACGGAGTTATTGCAGTTGGAATGTTAACAATGATCGTGTTGGTAATGCATTTACTTCACATCATTTAAAGATTTGTTCAGGAACAGGGTTTCAAAAGAGTATTGAGAGTTGGATATATCTTGCATATATTCAAAAAAAAGGATATACTTTTGATAACCTTGTTTTTATTTATGGAATGAATTATTGGAGGAAAGGAAGTTATGGATTATATTGATTTAAATGGAGAATTAGTAAAAAATCAGTCAGGTCAGGATAAACTGCTGGCATTTTTGTATACCAATATGGCAGGAAGAGTTTTGTTAAAACCGCTTGTTATGCCATGGGTATCTGTTTTGGGAGGCAGGCTGCTGTCAGGAAAATTATCGACCATACCAATTAAGAGATTTATTCAAAAGAATCACATTGATATGTCTGATTATGAGAACAGAAATTATCAATCATTTAATGATTTTTTTACCAGAAAAATTATTCCGGAAAAAAGACCGGTGAACAATCAGGCTCTGATGGTAAGTCCTTCCGATGGAAAAGTCACTGTCTATCCGATTCAGAAAGATCTGTCATTGAAAATAAAAAATACCTCTTATCATTTGAGCGAGTTGTTAAAAAATGAGAAACTGACACAATGTTTTGAGGGCGGCTATGCATATATTGTAAGACTCTCTGTAGATGATTACCACAGATATATTTATCCTGTATCAGGGAGTAAAACAAAAAATTATCATATCAATGGTGTATTTCATACGGTAAATCCTGTAGCGAATGATTTTTATCCTATCTATAAAGAAAACACAAGAGAATATACCATACTTCATACGAAGAATAACGGTAATGTTCTTATGATGGAAGTAGGGGCATTGATGGTTGGAAAGATTACGAATCATCACGAAAAACGTGTTGTGATGCGTGGAGAAGAAAAAGGATATTTTGAGTTTGGCGGCTCTACCATCGTGGTATTGACGGAAAAGAAAATGGGAGAGCCAAGGCAGGATTTACTTTGGAATACCGGGGATGGATACGAAACAAAGATTTTGCAGGGTCAGGCATTGACAGAGAGATAATGTAAAACTTAATAGTATAAAATGAACAAAAAAAATTCGAAATCTGTATGAAAATTATGAAACTCCGAAAAAATAGAAAATTGTGAAAAAAGTTCTTTCATATTTTTCTGTTATTGTATATAATGAAAAATGATACATTTTCATTTGAATTGTAGGAATTAATTACTAAAATGGATAGTGACAGATTTTAACAGATAGATTAAGACTTTTCGAAAGGAGATAAACATGTTAAGTACAGATATTGGAATTGATTTGGGAACAGCCAGCATTTTGGTTTATATAAAAGGTAAAGGCGTCGTGCTAAAGGAGCCTTCAGTTGTAGCATTTGACAGAGATACGAATAAGATCAAGGCAATTGGTGAAGAAGCAAGATTAATGATCGGAAGAACACCTGGAAATATCGTTGCGGTCAGACCATTGAGACAGGGTGTTATTTCAGATTATAGTGTGACAGAGAAAATGCTCAAGCATTTTATCCAGAAAGCCATCGGTAAGAGAATGTTCAAGAAACCAAGAATCAGTGTCTGTGTACCAAGTGGAGTGACAGAAGTCGAGAAGAAGGCTGTTGAGGATGCTACTTTGCAGGCAGGCGCAAGGGAAGTTGCCATTATTGAAGAGCCTATTGCAGCAGCAATCGGTGCAGGAATTGATATCACAAGACCATGTGGTAATATGATTGTTGATATTGGTGGCGGAACAACTGACATCGCTGTCATTTCTTTAGGTGGTACCGTTGTCAGTACATCAGTAAAGATTGCCGGAGATGATTTTGATGAGGCAATTGTGAGATATATGAGAAAGAAACATAATCTTTTAATTGGAGAGAGAACAGCAGAAGAAATTAAGATTAATATCGGTTCTGCATATAAGCGTCCGGAGATTGCAACGTTAGACGTAAGAGGAAGAAATCTTGTGACAGGTCTTCCAAAGACAATCACGGTGACATCTGATGAGACAGAGGAAGCGTTGAAAGAGACTACTTCCCAGATTGTAGAAGCAGTACATAGTGTACTAGAGCAGACACCTCCTGAATTATCGGCAGATATAGCGGACAGAGGAATTGTACTGACAGGTGGCGGCTGTCTGCTGCAGGGATTGGAAGAGCTGATTGAGGAGAAGACAGGAATCAATACGATGACAGCAGAAGATCCTCTGACTGCAGTAGCAATCGGTACAGGTAAATTTATCGAGTTTTTAAGTGGAGACGGGGAAGATTAAAAAACATATCAAAAGTAAATAAAAAGCAAAATCAGAAAATAAGTTATGAATCAAATGCCAGTCGTTTCGACTGGCATTTATATAATTATAAACAAGTTACGAGACTTAATGAATGTGAATGTTACAGAAAGGGTTTACTAAAGGTTATAGAATGGAAAGTATAAAAGGATATGTCGAACGGATTGTGTTTCGAAATAATGAAAACGGATATACGGTGATGGCATTAAATGTTGATGGAAAGGAAAAATCTTGTGTGGGGGTATTTCACTATATTTCAGAAGGAGAATATGTGAAGGTTAACGGAGAATATGTCAACCATCCTTCTTATGGAAGTCAGCTCAAGGTAGAGGAGTATGAGATTATTACTCCGGAAGATGAGATTTCCATGATCCGGTATTTAGGTTCCGGGGCAATTAAAGGAATCAAAACTTCAACAGCGACAAAGATTGTCAATCGATTCAAGCAGGACACATTCAGGATTATGGAGGAAGAACCGGAACGACTTGCAGAAATAAAGGGAATCAGTTTGAAAAAGGCGATGGAGATATCAGAACAGATGGAAGAAAAGAAAGATATGCGAAAAGCCATGATTTTTTTGTCAGAATATGGTATTTCAATGGCGCTTGCTGTTAAAATATACAATTTTTATGGCCCTGCCATCTATGACATCGTCAAGGTGAACCCTTACAAAATGGCGGATGATATTGATGGAATAGGTTTTAAAATCGCAGATGAGATTGCATCCCATGTCGGAATTAGTGCTGATTCCGACTTCCGGATTAAAAGTGGAATATTATATGCATTACAGCAAAATGGAATCAATGGAAATGTGTATATGCCTAAGGAACTGTTAAAAGCGCAGGCAAGGGAACTGTTAGGTTTGTCAGATATTGATCTGGATCAGCATTTGATAGATATGTCAATTGATAAGAGGATCATCATCAAAGAAGACCAGATTTATGCATCAAGTTTTTATTACACAGAATTGTCAATTGCAAGAAGTCTGGTTGATTTAAAGGCGGAGTCAAATATAGAAGAAAGTAAGATTTTGAAAAAACTGCATCAGGTGGAGGACAAGGAGGGAGTTGTACTTGAAGAAATGCAGGAGCGGGCGGTGATTGAATCTGTCAAATGTGGATTGTTGATTATCACGGGAGGACCGGGAACAGGAAAGACCACAACGATTAAAACCATTATCCGGTATTTTGAGGGGGAAGGTTTGGAAATTATGCTTGCAGCACCTACCGGACGTGCAGCAAAGAGAATGAAGGAAGCCACCGGTATGGAGGCTCAGACGATTCACAGATTGCTTGAATTAAATGGCAATCCTGAGGAAGATCATAAAAATGCCCAGTTTGAGAGAAATGAGTTAAATCCATTAGAAGCAGATGTCATTATTATTGATGAGATGTCAATGGTGGATATCTTTTTGATGCAGGCACTTTTGAAAGCAGTCGCACCGGGTACCAGGCTCATTTTGGTTGGGGATATCAATCAGCTTCCGTCAGTGGGACCGGGAAATGTATTAAAGGATATTATTAAAAGTGAGAGATTTCATGTAGTAAAGCTGGAAAAGATTTTCAGACAGGCGGCAACGAGCGATATTGTCATCAATGCACATAAAATTAATAAAGGAGAAGAGGTGGATCTGAACAGGCGCAGCAGAGATTTTTTATTTATCAAAAGAGATACTCCGGATGCGATTATTGCAGCGTCGTTAACACTTTTAAAAGAAAAACTGCCTCCTTATGTAGAGGCTGATCTCAATGAAATCCAGATGCTCACTCCAACGAGAAAAGGAATGCTTGGAGTAGAACGTATCAATGAAATTCTCCAGAAATATTTAAACCCGCCATCTTCAGATAAGGTGGAAAAAGAAGTGACGAAAGGAATCTTTCGAGAAGGCGATAAGGTAATGCAGATCAAAAATGATTACCAGCTTGAATGGGAGATTAGAGGGAAATATAATGTTGTCATCCATAGCGGTTTGGGCGTATTTAATGGGGATGTTGGAATCATCAGAACCATCAACCTTGAAACGGAATATCTTGAAGTTGAATTTGAAGATAATAAATATGTGATTTATACATTTAAACAATTAGATGAGTTGGAGCTTGCTTATGCCATTACCATTCATAAGTCACAGGGAAGTGAGTATCCGGCAGTGATTATGCCAATGTATCAGGGACCTAAAATGCTGATGAACAGAAATCTGTTGTATACTGCTGTGACGAGGGCGAAAAAATGCGTCTGCATGGTGGGAGTTCCTCAAATCTTTGCGTATATGGAAGGTAATGATAAAGAACAGACAAGATATTCCGGTCTGAAAGACAGAATTGTTGAAATTGAGGAGTAATGAAAGAAAGAGGGGAGAAAAGGGAAGATGAACCAGTTAAGAATCAAGAGTTTGGTGAATCTGATTTTGGATATTGTATATCCGAGAAGGTGTCCGGTATGTGATTCTATTCTAAGATTTCACAGAGGAAAAATCTGTGCAAAATGTTATCATGAGCTGATCTATGTTCATGAACCCAGGTGCAAAAAATGTGGCAGGAGTATTGAAAAATTTGAACAGGAATACTGTAATGACTGCAGCAGAAAAAAACATCTTTTTGTCAGCGGCATTGCATTAATCACCAATTCCGGTGCCGGAAAAAAGTCAGTCTATGCGATAAAATATCGTAATAAAAGGGAATATGTGGATTTTTATACGGATGAAATTGTGAAAAGATATTCGGAAGAAATACGGTATTGGAAACCAGATCTGCTCATTCCCGTTCCCCTCCATAAAAAGAAGCAGTTAAAACGGGGATATAATCAGGCAGAAGTGATTGCAGTAGCACTTGGAAGAAAATTGAAGATAGAGGTGGATACAAAATCGTTAAAAAGAATCGCAAATACAATGCCACAAAAAGAATTAAATGAGTTGCAGAGAAAGAAAAATCTTGCGAATGCATTTCAATCAGATTCGAAAAATATTATTGGTAAAAATATAGTAGTAATAGATGATATTTATACAACTGGCAGTACAATTGATGAATGTACAAAAATCTTAATAGAGGCAGGTGCGCATAATGTTCATTTTATTACGCTGAGTATAGGAGCCGGATATTAGTAGGCATATTCCGACATTATAGCATGAGACTATAACAAGAATTAGAAATAAACTATAGTTCATAGAGGGCAAAAACTATTGACAAAAGAAGGAAGCATCATTATAATCTTTAAAT
>CACYDA010000074.1 GCA_902773095.1 uncultured Lachnospiraceae bacterium
ATAAAATGCTTTTTGGAGCTTGCTTATGATATCGGTTTGGGTGTATAATGCTTTCATGTGAATTACTCCCTTCTGGTGTCAAACGATCGGTGTGGTTACTTACCATTTTACACCTTTTCGAGAGTAATTCACTTTTTTATTTCTCTAAAACTTGGAAACTGGTGTAAAACTATCTAAGCACTGCAAATGTATCGTATTGACAATATTACGATATAGTTCAATTGCACGTTTATGCTTATTAAACAATTTTTTCGATGCAACTTGACATTATATTTTTTTTGAGTTATAATAAAGTATTAAGAAGTAATCTGAATACGCTCATATTTTTGATATTCTGTTTATGGCCCGTTGGTCAAGCGGTTAAGACATCGCCCTTTCACGGCGGAATCACGAGTTCGATTCTCGTACGGGTCACCAAAAACACAACGTATTTTCTTTTACATTTTTATTAGGATTTAATAATCATAGCACCATAGCTTTTTGGGAGGGAGATATTATGGAGAAAATTAATAATACTCAGTCTGGGAAAGGATATTTATTTAGAGTGTCCGCAAGTGAAATTTGCAATTATGATTGCAGATTTTGTCATCCAAGTACTACAGAGAGTGTTCTTAGATTATCTGATGATGAGTTTTTGCGCATTTTTTCCGTAATAAATAGCATCTACAAGTTAAAAACTCTGCATTTTACAGGAGGCGAACCTTTAACAAGGAAGACTCTTCCTTATGTTATTCGTGAATGTAGAAAGATGGCTGGAGATGATTTGGATATTGCTATTACGACAAATGCATCTTTGTTATTAAATTTAATTCCTGATTTGAAGGATGCTGGATTATCAAGAATGAATATAAGTTTGCATTCAATAGACACAGCAAAATACCAGTCCTTTACTGGATCTTCAACGGATGTGAAAACCATTCTTTCAACAATAAGAGAGGCGAAAAAAGTTGGATTTGGTGTCAAAATTAATTCAGTAGTAATTAGAGATTTTAATGACATGGACGTTTGCAAATTGGCAGAATGGTGTTTTTCAGAGAATATTATTCCACGCTTTCTTGAACTTGGAATTTATGGACCTGTTTCAAAATGGTTTAGTGCCAAAGATCAAGTTTCACATGAAGAAATAGTGCGTATTTTAACAAGAAATTTCGGATCGTTCAATCGTGATTATACTAGCAGAGGAAATGGTCCTTCAAAGTATTACATAAATAGTCAAGGAAATATATTTGGCATATTAGATAACCAATCTGATAAACTATGCCGAGGATGTGATCGTTTTAGAATGTCAGCTAATGGATATATTAAAGTTTGCAATTTCCCACCTATAGATCTTAGGGAGCACATGGATTCGATTGAAGAAATAAAAGATGCATTTCTACAATTAGGACATGTACTTGATTCAAGAGGTAACGATTATATTGGTAAGCGACTTCACCGAAACGATTACTATTTTAGATGGAATCATCCCGAATTGAATAATAGCAATATTAAAGAGGGTAATAATGATGAAGAATAATTTAAAAGAACTATATATGTTACCCACTGTAAAGAGGGCAAATTGCAAATATTTCGATTATGCTGCCACAACATTTATGCCAGAATCAGTAATGAATAGATGGAGAGATATTAACGAACTTTGCGGTGTATCTATTGGTAGAGGAAAAAGTAAATTAACAAAAGTAGCAGATGACATACTTGAAAAATCGGAAAATATTTTTTATGATTTTTTTGGTATATCACATGATTATTCTTTTATCTATTTCAAGAATGTTACAGAAGCAATTAATATTATTTCTATGGCACTTAATCACAAACTTAAACCTTTAGACATGATTGTAATAGGTCCCTATGAGCATCATAGTAATTATCTTCCGTGGAAAAGACTGGCTAAAAATACAGGCGCTTTGTTAGTAGAGATACCCACTGATTATAAAGGTGAAATAGATTATTCTTTTATTGATAGATATTCAAGTCAAATTAAGTTATTATCAATTTCCACTATTTCCAATTCATTCGGACACAAAGTGGATATTAATAGGATTTCTTCAAAGCTTTCAAATCAAACGATATTTTTGGTTGATGAATCTCAAGTTTCTGGGCATGAAAATATACCATGTAATAAGAGAATAAATATTCATTTTATTTCATCGCACAAGATGTATGGTCCTAAAAGTATAGCCTCAGCAGTAGTACACAATGATTTATTAGAAGATATACCACCTATACTTTTAGGAGGGGGGATGGTTGAAAATGTTGGCTATTTAGATAGCTGGGCATCAGGGCGAACAAAGTTCCTTGCAGGAACAATAGATGTTGCTGTGATAGCCGCTTGGGCCGAAGCATGTATTTTTTTATCGAAAATATCATACCCTAGAATTATTGAACACGAAAAAAAAGCAAAATCAATAATACGTTCTGTATTATTGAAATGCAATTACAAAATAATAGAAACTGATTCTTGTTCGGATTCGATTATATCATTTACACATAAAAGCATTCATTCTCATGATATTAATGAATTGCTTTCTGATAAGAACATTGTTATTAGATCTGGCAATTTATGCTCGCAGAATTCAATTAGAAAAATGGAATTAGGAGCAATAAATCGTATTTCGTTCGGACTATCGGTTTCTTCCGATTCTCTTTATCATTTAAGCAATGCGTTGGAGGAAATGGCAAATGACAAAATTTTACTCTAAAAAAATAAATGAATGCCTTGATAGAATAAATGATAAATTATTGATTCCTGATTTGATTGTTGTTAAAGAAGGTATATCTTGTGGAGATAAATTAATTCTTAGTGGTCAATTGGATCATGATGTATTGGATTTTCATTTTAACTCTGTAGAATCTTGTATACTTTGTCGTGCATCTTGTGTTTTTTTTGAAGAAATGTTTCAAAACACCTCCTTTTCAACATTGAAAGAGAAAATAGCATTATTAATTAATGCATATGAAAAAGATAAGACAGAGCTGTTCAAATTGTTTGACTTGCAATATGAACATTATTCACTTAGGTATGATTGCCTAATATCGCCATTAAAACTGCTTCAATCATTTGTTGATGAACTGATTAATACAAAATATGAATACGGCGAAAAACCTGAAACATTAAGTATGCTTGAATGTGATGCGTGTGTTAGTGCATGTAGAATTAATTGGGGTAATAAACATACAAAAAAAATCGATCATCATGGAAATAGAAACTATGAAACCGAATATTTAGAGAATTGGTTACCCCTCGGCAAAATTGAAATCACACTTGATGAAATAGATTTACTAAAAAAAATGTGTTCTAATATGACGCCTAATGATCACCAGTTTTTATCCGACCATACAATAAATAGTTTTGTTTTGCATCATTTACGCCAATACGCACCCGAACTAATTGATAATGCTTGGAAACCAGCAGCATATTTGATACAAAAAAATGAAATAACCGTTCCAAAAGTTGAAGAAATAAAAGAGTATATAAAAAATCAGAATTTATCAGTGTATTTTGTGAAAGGGTATATTTCGCAAAAATATTACAAAAATCCATCATTACGCATTCATTCTGATTATGATATTATAGCTGAAAGCAGTGATGATGCATTTCATTTAGCGAATTGGCTTTTGCAAAAAGGCTTTACAATTAGACCGAATTTGTTTTCATATAAACAGATGAATTATAACGGCAAACAACTAATCAGTGGTCATTTTCATCTTCAGAAAATAATCGATGATGAATTTATGTTTGAGTTAGATATTACATTTCCTGGATTTCCTATTAATAGAGTTGAATTGTTTTTTCCAAAATATTATGATTTCAAAATCTCTACGGAGGATCAAATCGTAATCACTTTGTTACATTTATTTAAGCATAGTAATATCTATATGAAAGACATCAACGATTTGTTTTATATGCTTCAAGATAAAGCAATTGATTTAGATTATCTAGCAATAGAACTCAGTCGGTACAAGTTATGGGATTTTTTTAAATTAGCAGTCAGTTATATAAGTTCTTCTTTCCCTAATGGCAAAGAAAAAATGTCATTTGTTATGGAGAAATTTAAATTCGATGATTCTTTTGCTAATTCTTACCCCAATTGGCCATATGATAAATCGAGTCATTATCAAATTAAAGCAAATGATTTGAATTACAGGCTAGCAAGCAGTGTGGATTTTGAAAGGCAATTCTTATTTCCAATTGCAATTTTTAAAGAACAAATTAATTTAGTTCTGTTTAAAAGCACATTTGATTCTTTATCTTACGAATATGAAGAAGTATTAGACACAATTTTTAAATTCACTCATGGGGCATATGTTTTCTATTGTACGCCTATCGGTATATTCATCAATAACTATATAGATACAACTAGTATAGAAAGAAATGAATTTATTCGTATCATAAAAAAATTCATATACGACATAGGAAACATTAAACTATTACCGATTCCATATGCAACGCAGCATTTTTATGTAAGAAGTATTTAATAACCTACTGTTATAAAATGCCATAAAATCGACGCAAATCTCTCATATCCCAATAATTATATTAGAATTAAGATTCCGATTTACAGATGAGACATGAAATATAATCAAGATACATTCTGCATAAAATTGACAATGTTTGAAATTCATATGAAGTTTTAGTTTATAACAACGTTACTGTAATTAGATTCAATTTTTGTAACTATTCAGTCCCCCCTCCAAATTTCATGATTTTCGGGGAGTTCGAGGAGAATTCTAGAATAAATATTCACAAATATCTGTATAAATCCATAAAAACTGAATATTTATGCGATAAAATCTATACTTTTCCCTGAAAAAATA
>CACYDA010000075.1 GCA_902773095.1 uncultured Lachnospiraceae bacterium
AAAAAAAGAAAAAGGACTGCGATAACATGATGTTTGTCGCAGTCCTTTTCATATGTTATGAACTTGTTTTTTGTCCAATATCACCAAGTATATGTCGCACCGCCGTCTTTCGGCTCTTGGTCTTCAGGTTTATAATACTCAGGATCCGGTCCGCCAGGATTGAAAATCGGTATGTGGCCACCCGATACCTTATCTAATTCAGCATCGTTCAATTCTTTCTTATCTTCAAGATTATTCATTTCAGTCATCTCCTTTGCTTTATGTTTGTAATATTACTATATTACCGTATTCCTCACAGAAATGTCACATGAAAGAAACTATTCAGAGAGCATGATGTGCTGCGTGGTCTTTTGGACCTGTGACCGCGTACTGCATTGAAATACAACACGAATCATACGAAAGGGATTATCACACAAAGGACACATGCTGAAAAGCGGAGAGAGATCGTTCACAGATTTTTATAGATACTCTGTAGAATGCTTTGACTTATGAATTCGGTCTGGATTACATTATGTGAATTACTGATGTGAGGTTCTGATCATTAGGACGGCTTTCTTTTTTGCTCATATACTGGCTCTTTTGTGTTTATCTCTACTTAATGGTATGATAAATCAGATGAATCAGGATGTTCACAAAATGTATCATTTCTATTTCCAACAAAATCTGTAGCGATTTCAAAAGATTTCATGCACGGAATGGAATTCTTTTTCAAAAATGAGAAATGGAAAAACGAAACGAACTACACAGGGGATCATCTATATGCGTTAGTATCTGAGTCTATTTTTGAAAATTAATAAAATCAGCTTTCAGAAAAGGAGAAAAATCTTTCGGTGGTCATGGTAGTTACTGTTTTACGAATAGTAATAGTGTGGTAGAATATATTTTAAAAGGGAACGGAATACAGAAAACATGATATGAGTGTCGTGACTGAACTGACTCGTTTACACAGGTGGTAGTGCAAGTTATGTTTTGATTGACATGCTTGTAATGACAAAGTGATGAATGATTACGATCTTGATAGATGAATCGAAAGTTAGCACGAGTGATAATCATATAAAATCATATAAGCTACAAGAGACGAGTGGATTAGTAGATTATGATTGAGAGGATATACAATGATTGATAACTGGAATGAAATCGAACAAAGATACGAAAAAATAAAAGACAATAATAAAAGAGCAAATTGGAAACTGGAAGAACTTGGGTATATTTTATCCTCCGCATATCTTATCAATCCAAATAGAGCCAGTAAAATGTGGCAGTATGTGATTGAACAGAATATAAAGACCGATATTGAGTATGCAAAATACTATGCGGCACAGGTCTACATAAAAAATGTGAAATATCTTGGAAAAGAGAAAGCATCAAATTTCCTATGCATGAATGCAGACAGGATAAAAATTGCATTCAGGTATGGATATGATGGAAGAAGTGTTTTTACAAGTGGATATTATGTAATAGGCAATTTGTTGCAGAAGTATATGTATGATGAAGCAGTAGACATATATTTGTTGATTGAAGAAAGACTGAACAATGCATCTTCCAGAAGTAACACATTATTTTTTGATTTTTTTGTATACATGTGTGACAAACTGGAGGCTGTAAAGGAAAACAACGGAAATTTAGATGGGTATGATTTGGATCAAATTACGGTTCTATTATTCTATGAAAGATTAAGCAAAACATTCGTTGAAAATGAATATCAATTAATTCTTTTTTGCCATAAATGTTTATATCTTAATGATGTATGTACAGACGAAATAACAGTATCGGAGATAATTGAACACTTAACCATTCTGGCAAAACAGTACGGTAATCTCGATATATTGCTGTGCGCCTTTATTTATCTGGAAAAAGATTATATCAGTGAACTGGAAGAAACAATATATAATTGTTTAAAGATAATGGGAGTTCATTGTAGTTTCTTCTTTTACTCAAGTCAGAATGCCGAACAAGAAAGAATAAAAGAATGGTACAGAGATGAGATTTTCCAGTCAAATAAACTCATGGGTTTTATCAATAGAACTATACCACTGAATGAATGGATAAAAAATGTTTTGGATGAATGTGTCAAAAATAATAATTGGGAGAAATATTTGTTTATATTGGCAAATGGAATAAATCATTCTCATGAGAATGATGCCAGGAGATATATTCAATATATTGAAGAAGAATTGTCAAATTATGATGACTTGCGTAAAGGAAAAATAGTTATCGAAAATGGAATGGCATATAAAAACCG
>CACYDA010000076.1 GCA_902773095.1 uncultured Lachnospiraceae bacterium
GATTTCTAACATCAGTACCGCCCCTTGTTAACGACCAACTCTCTTCAAAATTTTCTGTCTTTTTCCCATGAACAACTTTTTTGCCTCTGGGTGTAACAAAGATTGCGTATTCATGAGTACGAGAAATATTATCAGCAGCTCCTCCCTGAGGATGGTGGTTAACAACAACCGGGCTAATATCGTAATCAGGGTATATGTCTTCGAGCAACATTATCAAATGTGCTTCTTCATAATCATCAATTGCAATGACCATGACCCCATCCTTTGATAAAAGCCTTTTTGCAATCTGTAATCGTCTTTGCATCATTGAAAGCCACTTACTGTGCCGATAGGTATCACCACTATCAACATAGTCATTGTTATATTTCCAATCCCGCGCGCCAGTATTGTATGGCGGATCAATATAGATACAATCTACTTTTCCCTCATATAGATATTCCAGTAATTGAAGTGCATGATAATTATCTGCCTCAATCAGCGTATGCCAAAGATCACTGTCTGGAGCATTGCAGACAGAATCGATAGGCTTCAGGTATGGATAGATTGGGTCGCCAAATTCGGCAATCGTGACAAGATCATCGACCGGGAACTCTACAGCTTCCGTTTCTCCGCGTTTGATGCAAATTGCTTTTCCGTCTTCAACCTTCAGGACCTGATAGAAGTCACTGACATCTCCAGCTTTGAGCGCAGCCTTAACTCCACGGCGGACGGGAATATCGTAAAGAGGCGTGCATTCCGGAAGGTGCTCTTCAAAAACAAGCCCAAACTTCTTTTGCTTGGCAAGCTTGTCTACTTCCTTTTGAATTCTGTCCCGAAGATCAGGATCAGTAATCTGTCTGATGAGATCATTTATCGCAGCCATAAAGATTTCTCTCCTTAATTGTTATTATCGTACTGGTTAGATTCGGCAGCAAAGTGATCAACATACCTTTCTGTCTTGATCAGGAACCTTTGCTCTTTGTCCTTCTTGTCCTTATAAACAAGAAAAATTTTTTCGGTTTTCCAAATGAAATCCATTTTATGCTCTTTGTTCCACTCACCATCATGCATTTGTAATTGCAGAATTGATTTCGGTGGAATATTTACCGGAAGAATAATGTCATAAAAAGACATGGAACCACTGTATCTTCTTGTTCGATCATCCTGTGGTATACTTACATGAATATCTGTCCCACCACTATTAAAAGCAATACGGATGTCCCGCATTACCAGTGTATCAGCACTTGAGTTGTAAACATCTAGGAACAGTTTATATGAATAAAGCTGCGTTTCCTCAATACTTTTACTTTGAATCATACAGCCCATATTGTCACTACGCTGAAAAGAGTCTTCCCATTTAACAACAGAGAATGAAAGTTTCCCCTTTTTTGAAATACTGTTTAGCACCCAGCCAAGAATAGTACCTAATATAGTACCAGCGATTCCAAAGATAGCCTCACCCATATTGTTTTCTTTCGTTCTCCTTTCACCATTTGTTAATAATTAAGACTATTCACTCCATCAACTAAAAAATGGCAATAATACCCCTATGATATATCATTATAGTTATTTTTATTTTATCATAACAAGCCTTAATTTACAATTAGAATCCCATCTCCTTCCCGTAATTCGGTACAAATTTACCGAATTTTCGACAAATGTGGCAATATTGATGATCTTTGATGATTATAGTCAGGCCAGTGATAAAACCACTGGCCATGTAGGTAATGATTATTCCGCTAATTCCATTATTTTCTCCGCCTCCGATTTAATAATATAGGATAACTGTTCCACAATATTAGTAAGCCCAATGAATTGATTCTCGCTTACTAAGTTCGCTGTTATCTCCAATTCCTCCAACTCCTTTTGGATGTAATCCAAACTCTGAGCACAGGCTTTGATTACCAGAGATGACCAATTGATTTTTTCGGATGTTTCTTTGATGTTTTCGTCCATTTTGTTTTCCTCCATTTCGAATGGACAATAAGATTAATTTGCACTTACATTCTATAACCAGCCGAACTTACATCCCGTTTCCGTTTTGGTATATCTCAGTGTTTCCTGTTGCCAAATCGACAAAAAAAGAACCGGCCCCTCAGAATCAACCTGAGAGGCCAGTCCTACGTTTGTCACACACTCAAAGATTCGAATAACATCCAGACCTGATTTTCGATCTCCTTTGCCACCATGTCTGCAATGTTAGATAAGCCTTGATACTCGCCGCCATATCTGTTGGCATCTTCTTCCATCTCATACAGTTCCTTGATAATATACCTCTGGGACTGCGAGCATGACACTAGCTTGAGTACTGCGTCAAAGATTTTGTTGTTTTCCTCATTCATTTCTTTATCCTTTCCATTTTCAAAGAATTAATGTACATCATATATTCTATTGGAAAGACCAGGATAATGGTATTATCGAACAATCGACCATACCCATATACGACGAAACCCTCAGGTTCATCACTCCTGAGGGTTGATCTGTCTTAGTCATTATTCGTTTTAAAAGGAAAGGGTTTATGAAAAAGTTCTTATTTGCTATTTTACTATCTTTATTATTCTTATTCGGTTTTAGAAAGGATGTTTGTCTTAAGGGTTCATCACTTCCTCTTGACAAGTCTAATATACCAACCTTTTGTGACTGTTTTTTGAAGGTTACCGTACTGTTTTTTGTAGTTTATGTCGGGGTTTGGTATATTCATGGGCAGATAATATGTTTTGTAACCTTTTGTTGCGCTATTGTAAACTCTATGTGGTAGAAAGTTGCTCTCTTTAGTGGTATATTAGTAGTCAAGAAA
>CACYDA010000077.1 GCA_902773095.1 uncultured Lachnospiraceae bacterium
ATTTTGTATACTAAAAATTTTGCCGGTGGCTTTGGTAAAAGATAACAACTGGTTGATCCAAGAGATGATCTGTGGTGAATTTTACTGATATGACATAAAATTCTGAGTAATTTTTGTGCAATATTAACATTGAAAAATGAAACACAAAGTCTTATACTGTATTAGTAAAAGTAGGTTTAGTTACGAAATATAGAATGGTTTTTCAATTTGTAAATAAGAGAAGAGGGATTTGACTGTATGAAGAAAGATGGAGATGATTCTACAGAAACGATACATTTTTATCAGAATAAATATCTCATTGCTGCATATATTCTCTTGACACTTACTCTTATTTCATTCCGGCTTGTTTGTGGTCTTTATGCAAGATATAGCTCCGGGGGAGAAGAAATAGATGCTGCAAGGGTGGCAAGTGCAGGATTTATCAATATTTATGAACACAAGGTAGTTCTGAATAATGGAGTATATCAGCTTGATCAAAATGCATTAGTAACCGGTAATCGTTATGATGTGGTAGTACCGGGAATGGAGATTCCAAAGGATGCATTTGTACGTATTGACGGAAGTCAGGAAGTGACATATGAGGTTTACATAGAAGTGGTGATTGATACAGATTATAGTAGTGTCATCAAATATGAGATTGATTCTGATTGGTGGGAAGAATCAAATGGATTAGAACCGAAATATGGTGGGAAAATTTATAAGTATCGTGAGATGATCAATGCCAATCAGTCGATGGATATCAATATTTTTAACGATAAAATTTTGAAGATTAGTGATTCATTAAAAGATAAGTCTGATCCGACATTACACTCAGGTACTTTTATTATCAATATTTATGGATATCTGGTTCAAAAAGATTAGGACTACAAAAACAGAAATGATATCAAGCAGGTTGAATGTGAGAAAAGAGGTTGGCGGTATGATTATATGCTCAAAAAAGCGAAAGGTGATCTTTATTGCCATATTGTTGGTTATTTTATTCACAACGATGACAGTGGTTTTAGGAAAATACGTGCATACATCTAGTCCGTTAGAGGCGAAATATACAATTTCATCCTATAATACACCAACAATAAAAGATGAGGTGGCTAAAGATGAGCAGAATCGGTTTTATAAGGATGATCTGACAGTGTCAGTATCAGATTGTGGATATCCTGTATATGTCAGAGTTGCATTGATTGTAACATGGCAAAAGGACGGCAATGTTTACGGGCAGCAACCGGTAGAAGGGACTGGAAAAGATTATCTTATTACATATAATACGGATGATTGGTTTTTGGGAGCGGATGGCTATTATTATTGTAAGAATCCTGTACCAAGTGGTGGTACTACTCCGGCATTAATGAAAAAGGATGAGCAAGCGATTAAACAGATTGGTGATGCTCCGGATGAAGGATATACCATGCATGTTGAAGTGGCGGCCGAAACAATACAGGCAGTAGGGAGTACGGATTCCAATACAAAGGCGGTAATGGATGCATGGGGAATGGATCCTGAAACGTAAAAAAGAAAATCATATGATGAGGAAAGAATGATTAACAACGAATGAAGCAGACTCGAACGGGAAAGGAGGAAAGCGACATGAAAATAAAGCTGACAAAAATGAATATGTTAATGATGACAGGGATATTTGCTTTATTTGTGTTGTTGGCTGCCTGTTTTGTCTATGCAAAAGAATCTGAGATAGAGACAGTTACTGCAAAAATCAATTACTATTATTATGATGAAAATGCAGAAGGATATAAAGGAACAAGACCATATCAGGCATTTGTGGCACATATGCAAAAGGGTTCTGATGATATTGTAGAGACATGTCCTACTGTACCCGGATTCAAACCATATATATATGATTCGGATTCAGGGGAATATCAATTGACCAACATGGTAACGGTTCATTTTAACGCAGATTCAGAAATCAATGTATTTTATAAGCCGACAGAGGTAGTTTATAAAATTCGGTTAATGAAGCAGATTTTGAATAGTGAAGAATATACAGCAGATATTTTGATTGTCAGCTCGGGATTGACAGGTTCCATTCCGAAAGAATTTGAAAAGAATGAAATTGGTCAGGATTATGTATTTCCGGACAATTATACCATAGAGACGTTGCGTGGAAAAACACTGGAAACGGCTTATGAGGGGTTTACTTTAATGTATCATCAGTCGGAAGTGATTGCAGCAGACGGTTCAACAGAATTTGAGTGTTATTATGACAGAGATTATTATCACGTCAATTTCGATTTAGGTGAGGATGGCTATGGTGTTGAACCTTTATATCTGCCGTATGATTATCCATTGACAATGGATTATGTTGGCTCTCCAAAGAGGGCAGGTTTTCGATTTGTTGGATGGGCAGAAAAACTTGACAGTTGGGCTGATGACTATCAACCTGTCGCATCAGATCAGATTTCAAAGTTTTCAAATGTCAGGAAGGATATTACTTACGTGGCAATTTGGGAACCAATACAACCCGTGACATATGCCATTGTGTATCGTAATCAAGGTCTTACGGAAGACGGTGGCAATTATAACTATTGGGGAAAGAAAGAATTAACAGCATTGCCGGGTACGGTGATTAATATTAATGATGATTTTATTGAACAATATGATAATAATGAATTGAATTTAAATGATTATCAATATTTTACCATTGATAAAGAAAAAACAAAAAGTGATAATGGAACGAATGGTAAGGTGACAGTAAAAGGTGATGGTTCCACGATCATTACCCTTTATTATTCAAGAAATACTTATAAGATTTGGTATGTGTATGCAAGACACAATCCAATCGTAGAGAGTAGTGAAAAGAAACTTGTTCCGGCAAAAGAGATTAACACTGACCATAATTATGTGATTGCCGGCTTGAAGAATAATCACGCTGTTACATGGGCTGCATATGATCAATATTTTCTTAAACAGACTGTATGGGATGAAGACACGAAGTATGTCTGGTCATTTGAATTTGATTCGGGAGAAGCAAATCCTGATGCAAATGGGGATTATCATGTCTATGTAAAAAATCAGGAAGGAAAATATCTGTGGATCAGTAATGAAAATGGTAATCGTGTTATCAGATCGCAGATGGTTGATGCCAGTCAGAAACCACTTTTTACATTGAAACGTTATTATGACACGAATAAGAAAGTTTACTATTGGTCTTTGCAACAAGGAAACGATGCCAACTATCTAAATGATAAAGGTAAAGCAGGAACTCGTATTCAGGGATATAAAAAGGATGATGGCGAAGATGCATGGAAATGGTGTCTCTATGATATGACAGAGAAAGAATATGACCAGTCAGTAAATAAACCACAGAATATTCGGATTGCAACCCGCACCGGTAATGGTAAGGATAATGGAGAGGATGATGGCAGCAGCGGAGGCGTGAAATGGAATCAACAAATTACCGATTTGCCGGAAATAGATGATTCACTTACAACAGGAAGCTACACACGAACCTTTACGGATAGCAGCGGCAATACAAAAACATATGTTTATCCTTATATTGAAATTGAAGCGGAGTATAATGCTAATATAGAGAATATATGGCCGATGAATAAAAGTGACAACGACAGTAGCGATGATAAATTGATACATAATTGTATAGGAAGGGATAATAAAACATATTCCTTTGGATCCTGGGCAATGAATTATTATTCACCGATTCGTGGAGGAGCCAATCAATTTGGCAATATAGTAGGACCGTATCCGACCATGGTTTCCGGGTTAATTATCGATCGTGAAGATAGTGAGACAAAATATGGTGTGAAATTGCCATACATCATAAGGGATAGTTCCAATCAGACGACTGAGATTTTAGATGAAGCAGCATTTACTTCGAAGTATCCGGATGGACTTCCGGCGGGCAAAGAAGAGGTGGATGATCTGGCACAGATTATGTATCCATGGTGGGCAACTGAGGCAATTACAAGTCATGCATATGAAATCTATTACGAACCACTTCCGGGCTCAGATCTTTCAGGTAAGATAACAGATTCTTATTTTGGAGAAGTATATGAGTTAAATCGTACGGAAGTATTTACTTGTGCCCATAATGGAACAACCCGTCTGCAGCCTTATGCATATAAAGGATTTGAGACTGTGCTTTATTTAAAGGATAAAAATGGTAACTACTATTTAGCAGATGAAACAGCAGGAATTGACAATTCAAAGGATGAAACTTATTCCAGGAGTAATACAGTTCCAAATTTTGTTGAAAACGCAGCAAATAAGACGGATGAAGCAATGTGGGTTACTAAATTGCATTACAAACGTAAGCGTAGTAATATCAGTTTTTATAACTATACACCACCTGATGATGGAAAAATATATACCAATATACCATATGATACAGTACTAACCGAAGAGGCAAATAGACCGCCGGATCCTGACTATCCTGATCCGGATGCCGCACAATATTATGAGTTTGGTGGTTGGTATCTTTCTGAACTGCATGATGACAGCGAAAAGGTGGAATGGGGAAGTTTTACAATGCCTGATCATGACATTGAGCTTTATGCCTACTGGAAACCGAAGAGTTATACTGTGAATTTCTACTCTGACGAAACAAAACTTGGTAGTGATATTTTTGACAAGTATGAATCTTATTATGGTGAAAGTATAGAAGAGACGACTCAAACGATTGAGAATTCGCTTGATCATGATCCTGAAGCGGCACCTACGTATACGTTGTCAGATGGAAGTGTAGAAAAAATGACACAGGTCGGATGGTATTATTATGATGCATATGGCAATATCCATGCATTTGATCCGAAAACCATGACTGTTTCAGGTGACATGGATTTGTTTATGAGGTGGTCTACGACAGTACCTGCAGAATACATGATTAGTTATGAATCAGAGGTAAATGGTCAGACGATTAAGATTGCAGATGACACAACAGGATATTCGTTTGTCGGGTTAACAAAAACCTTTAAGGCAAAAGTTGAGAACCAGTTATATGATGGTTATACAGAAGGTTTCTTTCCGTATACCAGTAGTACATCGATATTAATGAAAACACCAAATTCATTAAACCAAAAAACATTCCACTATGCCAATGTGGGTCAGGTGAATTATCGAATCAGGTATGTTCTGGTAGGGGAAGATGGAAAAGTAAATTATGATGATGAAGGAAAAATTACCAACCAGGAAATAGCAGATTCTGTAGTATATGGTACTACAAAAGCAGTAGTGACACCACAGTATAAACATGTTGCCGGGTATGTTCCGATGGATTACTATATTACCCATATTGTTACTGTTCCGGAATTAAGTTCATCAGAATATGACGTGAAACTGAGTCAGTATCCTGACAGGGTATGGCCGCAAAACGAAATTATTTTCCGCTATAAGGTAGATACATTTAATATGCCGTATCATGTAAAGTATTTCTTAGAAGATGAGAACGGAAGTTATGAGCAGGAAATCACGGAAGGTGGAAATTCGGATACGCATCGTTTCAGACAGATTAACTATATTGATAATATTGGACCGAAAGATTTTGATAAAACGGTGCCATTGAATCATTATGCAGGATATCAGATTGTGGGTTATCTTACAAAAATTCATCGTAAACCGGACATAGGAGAGGGAGAAGAAATCATTCCATCAGATTTTAATACGCTTTCGGATTCTGATACTTCTGTCAGTTTTCATTTAACTGGAACTGATAATAGTATAGAGGTATATATCTATTATTTAAAAAAGACCTATCCGGTGAAAGTGACATATAGCATTGCCAGTGAAAATCCCGTAGTTCAAAAGCAATGGTATGATAAACTCAAAGAAAATTCTGTCTTTGCAAATCTTACACCAGACCCGGATACAAAAAAAACTGTAGAAGGGGAAGAGATTTATACAACATTGTATAAGATTGTGGAGAATCAAAAATATGATACAACTTATGAAGAACATGAGATTCCGTCATTTAGTGAATTTCGATTGTCTGAGGATTCGACCAAACTGGTAATCATCTCCCATGATGACGGTTCATTTGTAAGAAATAAAATATCTTTAGTCTGGATGGAAATTGATTTTATTATGTATTATTATCATGCAGTGATCCCTGACCGGGAAGGTTTGCAGATTGCTTATGCGGATGATCCTACATTTATATCCATGAAGTTAATTGATGTAAATCAGGAGAATGTAGAAATTTACAAACAACCTCAGAGGTCAGTAACGGCAAAGGAAGGAACTGAGTTATATCGGTTTAAAAGCTGGTATAAAGGAGCGTATGATGATGATACAAGAGCGTTTAACCTGACAGAAAAAATTACAGGTTCACCGGCAACTCTTTCGGCGGATGGAAGAACCATTCTTGCACCCGGTGGAGCTAATACAGACCAGCACTATTTTGCGTTGTATGACTATATCCGTGGAGATTTGATGATTTCTACAGACGGATGTGACACTCATGATATGACACAAAGTTTTGAATATTTGATTACAGGAACAGATGAACATAATAACTGGATTTCTTTGAAAGTGGTCATTATGGGAAATGGAACGAAAACCATCAAAGGTTTGCCGATTGGTCATTATTCAGTCAGACAAACAGGATGGTCATGGCGCTATTTGCCATCATCGACATCAATTAATGTAGAGGTAAAAGAAGCGATTAGCCCGACACCAACGGCAAGTTTTACACAGACGATGACACATAAAAAATGGCTGGATGGAAATGCTTATAAGGATAATATATTTAGTGATTCACAATAGTGTGATGATAGGTTTGGCCGGAAATGAATTTCTAGTCATATAGAAAAGAAAAAAATAAGAGGATGCAGCTGAACTGTCAGCGTGCATCCTTTTAGCTAGTCAGCATTAACTGAAATTATTGTGTGGAGATAATTTTGTGAGACAGGTGATTTTTGATTACATCAATGAAAAATATCAGTGTAATTAATCTGAAAGTGAATGACTTATTGTTTAGGGATTATCTGATCCGTCAGGAAGGTATCATGCCGGCATATCATATGAATAAGCTTCATTGGATTACTGTGCTTTTGGATGGAACAGTGGACAAGGAGAAGGTGTTTGAATATATTGACATGAGCTTCATGTCAACGGCTTCCAAAAAGAAAAATGAAAGGAAATGATAGTGGAGAGAAACATGGAAAATAAACAAAAATATAGAATACTAATCATTGATGATGATGAGGATTTGTCAATCATTATTTCGGATCTGCTTATTTCTTATGGATATGATGTGACGTGTGCAACAGATGGCAGCAGTGCATTTGAACTTCTATCTAATCATACATATCATATTATTTTATTAGATATTAATTTGCCAGACAGTGATGGGTTTGAGTTATGCAAGGAACTTAGGAGGACCTCTACTGTTCCCATTATTTTTGCCAGTGCAAGAACCAGTGAGACTGACCGCATCACGGGTTATGATATTGGTGGTGATGATTACCTTCCAAAGCCATATTCAATGAAGGAACTTTTAGCACATATAGGTGCCATTCTTCGCAGGACATATGGATTTGGAACGCAGGAACAAATCTTCAGATTTGGAAATGTGACTGTGAATATGACAGCAAGGAGTGTTGAAAAAAACGGTACAGAACTTTCATTGTCTTTGCGAGAATTTGATTTACTTGCTTACCTGCTTAACCATAAAAACACTGCGATTGCAAAAGAAAAAATAATATCAGAAGTATGGGGAGCATTTTCTACAGTTGAACCATCAACGTTGACAGTGCATATACGGTGGCTTCGGGAAAAGATAGAGGATAATCCGGCAGAACCTGTTTTTATCAAAACAGTTTATCGTGTGGGATATATGCTGGAGGTGTATGATGAAAAATAAATTAGTTATTGTGACCATTTTGTTTGCGTTGATGATCATTTCGGTAACAACTGTCGTTTATTATTTGAATCAACCCGCCAATCCTTCTGACATACGATCAGGTCAAATCATTGCACTCAATGAGATTGAGAAACTGATGGATCAGGAAGATGAAAGAGCTAAGGAAAAAATAAGTGAGTTGGAGCAGGATATTAGGACTACGGAGGTGAAAGATAAGAATATCGATAGTTTATGGATGCTCTGCGGAATAAACCTTCTCTTTTTGATTTTAATTTTTGGTTATATCTGGTTTTCTGTTTTGAGACCGTTTGACAAAATGAAACAATTTGCGGGTGAGGTTGCCAAAGGTAATTTTGATGTGCCACTTGAATATGAGCGTTCCAATTATTTTGGAGATTTTACATGGGCATTTGACAGCATGCGAAAGGAAATCACAAAAGCACGTTTGAATGAAAAAGAAGCAATTGAAAATAATAAAACAGTCATTGCAACGCTCTCACACGACATCAAAACACCTATTTCCTCCATTCGTGCCTATGCAGAGGGACTTGAGGCTAATCTGGACACTACCCCGGAAAAGAGAGCAAAGTATTTAAAAATCCTGATACGTAAATGTGATGAGGTGACAAAGCTTACAAATGATTTGTTTTTACATGCGCTATCAGATTTGGATAAACTTAAAATTAATACAGAGCAATTTAAAATCTGTTCATTTATGAAAAAGGCAATCAGTGAAATCGGAGCAGAACAAAATGATGTAAATTTTCTAATACCAGACTTTGAAGCGGTCATATCAGCTGATTCAAACAGACTGATGCAAATTACAGAAAATCTTATCAATAATGCCAGAAAATATGCCAAATCCCAAATAGATATATGGATCGCAAAAAATGACGGAGATATTGAATTGCATTTTCGTGATTATGGAAGTGGAATTCCAAATGAAGACCTTCCGTTCATTTTCACGCAGTTTTATCGTGGAAAAAATTGTGGGGAGGAACCGGGTTCCGGTCTGGGACTCTATATTGTGAAGTACCTTACTGAAAAGATGAATGGGAAAGTGCTTTTACATAATCATCATGACGGATTGGAAGCGGTTGTAATCTTGCCGCATGTAGTTTCTTAAGGACTTCTTAATAAGTTATCTGCTATAGTGTCATTGGTTTTCGTGATTTGACAAGCGAAACGAATACTTAGCTGTATGGAAATGATTATATTGATAAAAATATTAAGAATGGCAAGGAGGTCTTTTAATGAAGAATTCTATATTATCTGCCAAAGGATTGTGTAAAAGTTTTGCACACAATGGTGGTCAGCTGCATATTATCTGCAATGTAGATTTTGAGCTTTATCAAGGGGATTTTACTGTTATTATGGGATCATCAGGTTCTGGAAAATCCACCCTGCTCTATTCCTTAAGTGGTATGGACAGGGCAACGAAAGGTCAGGTGCTCTATGGCGGGACAGATTTAGTAACTGCGAGCGAAAATACCTTAGCAAAGCTGCGTCACACGGATTTTGGTTTCATCTTTCAACAAATGCATCTGGTCAGCAATCTGTCATTATTTGAAAATGTGGCAGTATGCGGCTATCTGAACAAATCTGTGCCTGCAGCAGAGGTGAAGAAACGCACCAATGAACTGCTTGAAAAAATGGGGATTTCGCATATCAAAACCCATCTTCCTTCGCAGGTGTCCGGTGGGGAACAGCAGCGGCTGGCCATCGCAAGAGCCGTTGTCAACAAGCCAAAGCTATTATTTGCAGATGAACCGACAGGTGCATTAAACAGAAGAAATACCATGGAAGTGCTTAATCTGTTGACAGAATTGAATCGTGAAGGGCAAAGTATTTTAATGGTCACCCATGATATTCGGGCAGCATTAAGAGCTAATCGCGTGCTTTATTTGGAAGATGGAAAAATCACTGGGGAGCTTTCACTTCCACCATATTATCAGGAAGAAGAACAGAGTCGGGAAGTGCAGGTCAATGCATGGCTTTCGTCGATGGAATGGTAGGTGTGATATGGAAATTTTGACAGTTTTAAAGGCAAATATCCGCCGAAAGAAAGGTTCCTTTATCGGCATTATTGTATTGATGCTCATTATATCCATGGCACTGACTGCTTTCTTAAGTATTAAACAAAATTGTACAGAGAGTATCAAAAATGCGCTTGAATATGCCGGGGCGCCCGATATTACCGTTTATATTTCAGGAAATAATAGGAGTGATGAATTGATCGAGGCGCTTGAAACGCATGAATTCGTTGACAGGGTAGTGCAGGTAGAAGTCTCTGCGAATTATCTTGCTTTTGATGGAGAAAAGGATGGAAATAAATTTTTTCTGCAAAGCTATGACAGTACAAAATTAAAAAGGCTGAAGGATGACTTAAGCGGCTATTCTGATGTGACGGATAACCCGCAAAAGGGTGAAATCTATGTGACACAGGGTACTTTGACAAGAAATCATGCAAAATTAGGAGATGTGGTAGAGGTTTATAGCGACTATTCTTCTAATGAATCAGTCAAAATGAAAATCACAGGGATTATCGTAGAACCGGTAAACGGTGCGTCCGTAATGGGTTGGAAGCAGGCGTTTGTGTCGGAGGAAGATTACGAAATGCTCTTAGGCAGGTCAGAGAGATCCATGTATATGCTAAAAATATATAAGCGTTCAGGCTGCGGGTTAAGTGACAGAAGCTTTCGAAGACAATTAAACAGGGATACCTCTGTGATCGACAAAGCAATCGGGTCGTTGACAAAATCAGAATCCCTGCATTATACAAGTCTTTTTACTGAGATTACCATATCCATTTTGCTTGTATTTCTTGTCTTTCTCATGGTAATTGTGCTGATTGTCATGAGACACAGCATCTCCACAAGTATTGAGACAGACTATGTCAATTTGGGCGTGCTAAAGGCAATGGGATTTTCAAAACATAAAATAAGAAGTATATTTATACTGCAATATATAATCGCACAGTTGATCGGAGCGGTCATTGGGTTTATTCTGGCAATTCCGATTGTCAGTGTATTCGGTAATATATTTCAGCCGATTACTTCTATTCCAAATGAAAATATAATTGCGGCAGTACCATGTCTGTTAATCCTTTTGGGAATACTGGCAGTCTCTATGGTATTTGTTTTGTTTTCTACGCGAAGGATCAATGCCATTTCACCGGTAAGAGCCATATCGGGTGGCAGAAACGAGATCTATTTTGACAGCAGAATCAAGGCGCCTGTTGGGAAAAAATTACTCGTAACCGGCATTGCATTTAGGCAGATTACCTCTGCGAAACGAAGATATGCAGGCACCATGTTTATAGCAACCATGCTCGTCTTTTTTATGCTGACAGTTACTGCACTAAGTGATTCCATTAGTTCAAAGTCAGCATTAGAGTCAATGGGAGAGATTTATACAGAAGTTGAACTTGCCCTTACTGCACCGGATGAGTTTGAACTAAAGACAGAGGAAATAGAAGACATCATTGAGAAGTATGCCAAAATTGAAAAGAGATATCAGTTAGAATGCGAATATATCTCCATCAATGGAGAAAATATTATGTGTGCCATCTATAAAAATCCGGAAGCCATGAATGTCTATAAAGGAAGAAAAGCACTGTATGATAACGAGATTATGATTACCGAGTTTATAGCAGAAGAACTTGACATAGGAATAGGGGATAGGGTGACAGTATCGAAGGGGGATAAAAAGGCAGACTTTCTCATAACAGGATTTTTTCAGTGGACTAATGATGTGGGAAGATGTTTTTGTATGAACCTTGATGGTGTAAAACGAATGGGGTTTGAAGAGGCAACCATTGACTGGGCAGGGTATAGTATCAGTGATACTTCACATTTAGAGGACATCAAAGCTGAAATCAACGAAAAATATGGGGATATTCTGGAATGTACTGTCAGTGATGGTACGGAGGAAATGTCAGTGTATCAGACGGCGACAGACCTGGTCAAGGTTATGATTGATATTTTTTCTGTCGTATTTGCATTGGTAGTGACGATCATGGTGTGCAAAAAATGTTTTCTACAGGAAAAGACGGATATCGGCATTTACAAAGCAGTGGGCTTTAAAATAAGCAGTCTGCGTCTGCAATTTGCCATAAGATTTCTGATCATTGCAGCAGTAAGTTCTGTGATTGGTTTAGGTCTCAGTATTTTGCTATCAGAAAAGATGGTTACGATGCTTCTTAGAAATATGGGAATATCAGCTTTTGCGCTGGAATTTCATGCAGGTACATTTTTAATTCCAATCGTCATGATCTGTTTTTGCTTCTTTGCATTTTCTTACATTGTGTCAAGAAAGATTAAAGAGGTGGATATCAAGGTATTAATTACAGAATAAGATGGTGGAATTAACTTTTACAAATGAGCATGGAAGAAAAGATTTCCAAATCGGTAAATTTCTTATTGTGAAATATGAAAAATAATGGTATAATATATCGGATTTGGAGGAATGAACACTATGAAAAAGCTGATATTAGTAACAAGCCCTCCTGCTTGTGGAAAGACATTTGTTTCGATGAAGCTTGCAGAGGCGCTCAATCATGTTGTATATTTAGACAAGGATACTCTGATCTGCCTTAGTAAGCAGATTTTTAAAGTGGCAAATGAGCCATATAACAGAAGCAGTGACTTCTTTAATGCTGAAATCAGAGATTATGAATATGAAGCAATTATGGCACTTGCAATGGAGGCGCTTACCTATGAGGATGTGGTTTTGATTAATGCTCCGTTTACAACAGAAATCAGAGATGATGAGTATATTAGTGGTCTCAAGGCAGAACTCAAAAAGAAAAATGCAAAACTGATTGTCGTATGGGTGAGGACTGACCCGGAGGTATGTCATCAGAGAATGATAGACAGAGCGTCAGACAGAGATACATGGAAATTGACGCACTGGTATGATTACATCAAAAATGTAAACTTTAATATACCGACTAATCTTGAAGATCCAAATGATCCGGGAACATTGCTTATATGTAATAATTCTTCAGAGGAAGAGTTTGAAGAAAGTCTTAGAGAAATCAAGAAAAAGATAGAAGAAGATATATAATGATAAAATGCAATAAAGGTTGGAAGGCTTTTATTGCATTTTTTTGTGCAATTGAAAAGGATAAATGTGCTTCAAAGCTGTACATTTGTCAATATGATTTGGAAATGGAGGAAGAGTTATGTTAAGAATCAATCCGAATATCAAGGTCTGGGGAAGGAATGATCTGTGTCCGTGTGGAAGTGGAAAAATATACAGATTCTGCCATCAGGAAATCGATGAAAAAATGCTTGCTTACAGGAGAAAAGGCTGTATCGTTCCAAGTAAACGGCTTTTAAAGAAAAAGAGTGAGATTGAGGCAATCAAAGAAAGTGCCAGGATTAATGTGGCAGTTCTGGATTATGTATCAGAAAAAATAGGTGAAGGAATGAGCACGGAAGAAATCAACAGACTGGTACATACGAAAACAGTGGAAATGGGTGGAATCCCTGCCCCTTTGAATTACCAGGGATTTCCCAAAAGTGTTTGTACATCTGTGAATGATCAGGTGTGCCATGGTATCCCATCACCAAAAACTATTTTAAAAGACGGAGATATTATCAATGTAGACTGTTCTACCATATATCATGGATACTTTTCTGATTCATCAAGAATGTTCTGTATAGGTAATGTAAGTGAAGAAAACAGAAAACTGGTAGAGGTGACAAAACAGGCTGTCGAAATAGGATTAAAAGAAGTAAAACCGTGGAATTTTCTTGGAGACATGGGTCAGGCAATCAACGATTTTGTGAAATCAAAGGGATACTCAGTGGTAGAAGATATTGGCGGACATGGTGTAGGATTAGAATTTCATGAAGAGCCTTTTGTCAGTTATGTTACCAAAAAAGGAACAGAGATGCTGATGGTTCCGGGACTTATGTTTACCATCGAGCCTATGGTCAATATGGGCAGGGCAAATGTTTATATTGATGACAATAATGGATGGACTGTTTATACAGAGGATCATAAGCCATCCGCACAATGGGAAATACAGGTGCTCGTAACAGAGGATGGACATGAAGTGATTTCTTGGTAGAAAGCACCAGAACGTAAAATTAAGTGGTTTCATTAATCAACCTTTTGTGGTATACTAGTGTTATCAGTGCCGGAAAATATAAAAGGCAATTCGAAATTAAATAAATGGAGGTTAGTTATGTTTTCATTTGATGAAGTAAAAACATATGACGAAGAAGTTGCGAAAGCAATGGAACAGGAGCTTGAAAGGCAGAGAACACATATTGAGCTGATTGCTTCTGAAAATCTTGTAAGCAAGGCTGTAATGGCAGCAATGGGAAGCCATCTTACCAACAAGTACGCAGAAGGATATCCGGGAAAGAGATATTATGGCGGATGTGAATATGTAGATATCGTTGAGACATTAGCAATTGAAAGAGCAAAGAAATTATTTGGATGTGATTATGCAAATGTACAGCCACATTCAGGTGCGCAGGCTAATCTTGCAGCATTTTTTGCAATGGTAGAGCCGGGGGACACTGTTATGGGAATGAACCTTGCACATGGCGGTCATCTGACACATGGAAGCCCGGTGAATATATCAGGAAAGTATTTCAATATCGTTGCCTATGGAACCAATGATGAAGGATATATAGATTATGATGAAGTAAGAAAAGTAGCACTTGAGAACAAGCCAAAATTAATCGTAGCCGGAGCAAGTGCTTATCCTAGAGAAATTGATTTTAAGAAATTTAGAGAAATCGCAGATGAAGCAGGAGCTTATCTCATGGTAGATATGGCACATATCGCTGGTCTTGTAGCAGCGGGATTACATATGAGTCCGATTCCTTATGCGGATGTTGTCACTACAACGACACATAAGACACTTAGAGGACCAAGAGGTGGTATGATTCTCTGCAATGAAGAAAGTGCAAAGAAGTTCAACTTCAACAAAGCAGTATTCCCTGGAATTCAGGGTGGACCGCTGATGCATGTGATCGCTGCAAAGGCAGTATGTTTAAAAGAAGCATTAGATGACAGTTTCAAGGTATATGCAAAAAATGTAAAAGACAATGCACAGGCATTAGCAGCAGGCCTTATGAACAGAGGATTCAATCTGATTTCAAATGGTACAGATAATCATTTGATGCTTGTTGATTTGAGAAATATGGGTGTAACAGGTAAAGAATGTGAGAAATTGTTGGATGCAGCAAACATCACATGTAACAAGAATGCGATACCAAATGATCCTGAAAAGCCATTTGTAACAAGTGGTATCAGAATTGGTACACCGGCTGTTACATCAAGAGGAATGGTAGCAGAGGATATGGATGTGATTGCAGAGGCTATTTCACTTCTTGTAAAAGATTGTGAAGCAAACAGAGACGAAGCGATGGCACTTGTAAAAGGTCTGACAGACAAGTATCCATTATATTAATCCTTTTTATGCATTTTGTATACTTAACACATAGTGTAAGGCGAAATTTCGCAATTACCTAATGCTTAACAGGCGTGGAAAGGAGAAATCATGGCAGGTTCTTCATTTGGAAATATATTTAAAATTACGACATGGGGAGAATCCCATGGAAAAGGAATCGGAGTTGTTGTAGACGGTGTGCCTGCAGGAGTGGAATTATCTGAGGCAGATTTGCAGCCGTTTTTGAACAGAAGAAAACCGGGACAATCCAGATTTTCAACTCCCCGGTCAGAAGATGATCAGGTTGAGATATTATCAGGTGTTTTTGAGGGCAAAACGACAGGAACTCCTATTTCTTTAGTCGTATATAATAAGACACAGCGGTCATCGGATTATTCAGAAATCGCTTCCTATTACAGACCGGGACATGCAGACTATACCTTTGATATGAAATATGGTTTCAGGGATTACAGAGGTGGAGGACGTTCCTCCGGAAGGGAGACTACTGCAAGAGTAGCTGCAGGAGCAATTGCAATCAAAGTTCTAAATAGCCTGGGAATCGAGGTTCATGCCTATACAAAGGCGATAGGTGATGTTGAAATTAGCGAAGACAACTTCAATCCGGAAGAGATATTCAACAATATGTTATATATGCCGGATGCCGATGCTGCAAAAAGGGCAGAAAAGCTGATTGATGAAAAGCGATCACAGACGGACAGTGTCGGGGGTGTTGTGGAATGTGTTGTAACCGGTCTGATGTCTGGGGTTGGAGAGCCGGTATTTGAAAAGCTGAATGCCAATCTTGCAAAGGCAATCGTATCCATCGGTGCTGTGAAAGCATTTGAAATTGGTGACGGCGTAAAAGCAGCAAGAGCCTTCGGTTCAGAAAATAATGATGCATTTAAGGCGGATGAAGATGGAAATATTGTCAAAGAGACAAATCATTCCGGTGGAGTACTAGGCGGCATCAGTGACGGTTCTGCTCTTTTGCTGCGAGCCTATTTTAAACCCACACCTTCTATCTATAAAACCCAGAATACGGTGAATAAGAAGGGAGAAAATATCACCATTAATATCAAAGGCAGACATGATCCCATCATCGTTCCAAGGGCAGTAGTTGTAGTGGAATCAATGACAGCCATTACGGTACTTGATCTATTACTTGTCAGTATGACCAGTAATATTGAAAAAATTAAACAGTTCTTTGACAGATAATTTTATGATTATTTTAGAATTTATGCATTGACTATCCATAAGGATAGTAATATAATTGCGACTGTTAATATTTAACATTGTTAAATATTAACAGTCGCAATTTTTAATTTAAGTTCTAATGAGAACTTGGATTTTTAAGAATCGGGGTGGAAAATGAAATCGTCAGAACCGGAAGTTGAAAAAATCTTTAAAATGGTAAAGCAAAAACGCCAAAACGAAGGCGGGATTATGAAGGCAATTATGGATTTTAACTGTATTCATATGAAGATGAATTTTGGAGGATTGTCAACCAGGGAGTTTATGATGCTTGATTTGTTATCAGAATGCAGGAAATACAAAGAGAAAAGCAAGGAAGCGAAGAAGACAGATGGCAACGCCGGAATCAGGGTTTCAGAAATGACCAGATTTCTCGGACTCTCAATGCCACAGGTATCAAGACTTTTAGGTTCAATGGAGAGTAAAGGATACATTGAAAGAAGAGTGAATGATAAAGACAGGCGAAGTACTTATGTAAGCATTACTGATCAAGGAATGGAGACGAGAGAGCAGTCTTTAAAAGAATGCAAAGCATACATGGACAGTGTTATTATAACAATGGGTCAGGAAAAAACAGATCAGTTGATTCATCTTTTAGAGGAATTTACACAGATTATGAGGGAAGAGAGAAAAAAGAAAATGTAGAGAATGGAGGAGAAGAATGAACTTAGTAAAATATTGGAAAAGATATATGGGTCTCATTTTCGTGATCATATGTCTTTTAATTGTTCAGGCATATTGTGACCTGGCACTGCCGTCTTATACTGCGGATATTGTAGACGTGGGTCTGACAAACAGCGGCATAGAATACGCGGCACCTGTTAAGATCACAAGAGAAAGTCTTGCAAAGTTAGAGTTATTCCTGACAAATGAGCAACAGGAAACAATTCACAGTTATTATGATCTGGTGGAGGATGATTTATTTGAATTAAATTCCACAGGAAGAATACACAAGAAAGAGATTCATCAGATGTTAAGCCTGCCGATGGTAATGGTTTTGCAGATGAGTACGGTTGAAGAAGGAGAATTATATTCTCCGATTGAACAGTTGTTATATACCTACAATACAGGTATGTTGACAAAAGAGGATTTGTTGCCTATGCTTGATGAAGCAAAAGCGAAGATGAGTGAATATGGTGACAGTCTTGTGAACAGTCAGGCAATTGCATTTGTAAAAGCTGAGTATAAGACCATTGGCGTGGATACGGGCAAGATTCAGAAAGAGTACCTGAAAAAGGAAGGTACAACAATGCTTTTATATGCCATCACGGCGATGGGAGCAGCCATTTTAATTGGTCTGTTTGCATCAATGGTAGGTGCCGGTGTTGGTATGAACCTTAGAAACCGGGTATTTAAAAAAGTAATATCATTTTCAAATGCAGAGATTGATCAATTCCAGACATCATCGCTGATTACAAGGAGTACAAATGATATCCAGCAGATTCAGATGGTAACAATCATCCTTCTTCGAATGGTGTTGTATGCACCTATTCTGGCCATTGGAGGTATTATTAAGGTATTAAAAACAGATACCGGTTTGGAATGGATTATCCTGGTAGCAGTGCTTACGATACTTTGCGTCATTCTTTTACTGGTAAGAGTGGCAATGCCAAAATTCAAAATAATGCAGACTCTGATCGATAAACTAAATATTGTGTCGAGAGAAATCCTTACAGGTGTACTTGTCATCAGAGCATTTGGAAGAGAAAAAGAAGAAGAAGAAAGATTTGAAAAAGCGAATCAGGATCTTACAAAAACACAATTATTTACAAATCGTGTAATGACATTTATGATGCCAATTATGATGTTTGTGATGAATGCAGTTTCTGTACTGATCGTATGGATGGGAGCAAAAGGAATCGATCATGGAAGACTGCAGATTGGAGATATGATGGCGTTTATCACATACACCATGTTAATCATTATTTCATTTTTAATACTTACAATGATTTCGATTATGCTTCCAAGAGCCGGCGTTGCTGCCAATCGTGTGGAGGAAGTGCTTGCGACAGAAGCGACAATCGTGGATGCAGACAATGCAGAAGAAAATGATAAGAAACTAAAAGCTCCAAAAGGTGTGCTTTCATTTGAAAATGTTAATTTTGCGTATCCGGGAGCATCAGATTACGCACTGGAAAATATTTCATTTACAGCAAAACCGGGAAAAACAACAGCAATCATTGGAAGTACAGGTTGTGGTAAATCAACATTGATGCATTTAATCACAAGATTTTATGATGTGACAGAAGGGAAGATTACCATAGACGGAACTGACATAAGAGAAATCTCGCAGCATACGCTTCGGGAATTGCTCGGATTTGTTCCGCAAAAAGGTGTGCTGTTTTCTGGAAATATTGAGTCAAATATCAAATTTGCAGGTGATTTTGTGACGGATGAGGATATGAAGATGGCAGCAGAAATTGCGCAGGCCAATGAATTTATCCAGTCGAAGCCTGACCAATTCCAATCTGAAATTTCCCAGGGAGGTACAAACGTATCAGGTGGGCAGAAACAAAGACTTTCTATTGCTAGGGCAATTGCTAAAAAACCAAAAATTTTCTTATTTGATGATAGTTTTTCAGCATTAGACTATAAGACGGATGTAATCCTTCGAAAGGCACTGAAAGAAAAAATCTCAGATTCTACTGTATTGATCGTTGCACAGAGAATCAGTACAATCCTTCATGCAGATCATATCATCGTTCTTGATGAAGGAAAAATTGTAGGAATGGGAACACATGAAAAATTATTAAAATCATGTGAGGCATATAAGGAAATTGCAAAATCTCAGTTATCTGAAAAGGAATTGAAAGGAGGGATTGCATAATGGCAGAACAAAGAAAAAGGCGTGGAGGACATGGAGGCCCTCCTGGAATGCCGGCAGAAAAAGCAAAGGATTTTAAGGGAACGGTCAAAAAACTCTTAGGATATATGGCAGGATATAAAGTGAAATTAGTGATGGTCCTTTTGTTTGCCATCGGAAGTACTGTCTTTAGCATTGTGGGTCCAAAGATTCTTGGAAGGGCAACAACAGAGCTTGGAAAAGGTCTTGGAAGAATGATTGCAGGCATTGGCGGAATTGATTTTGATAAGATTGGAATGATTTTATTAATCCTTCTGGGACTTTATGTGGTGAGTGCTGTATTTTCCTTTATGCAAGGATGGATTATGACGGGGCTGTCCCAGAAAATGTGTTATGAACTTCGAAAACAAGTATCCATTAAACTGAATAAATTGCCAATCAGTTATTATGAATCGAGAACTGTCGGTGAGACATTGTCAAGAGTAACAAATGATATTGATACGTTGCAGATGAGTCTGAATCAGTGCATTACTCAGTTTATTACATCGATTACCACACTTGTGGGTGTGCTGATTATGATGTTAAGTATCAGTCCGATTATGACATTGATTGCCTTGGCCCTGCTTCCGGTTTCCGGTATCTGTGTCGGTTTTGTGATTAAAAAATCACAAAAATACTTTATTGCCCAGCAGAAATTCCTTGGTGAAATCAATGGACAGATTGAAGAAGTTTACAGTGGACATAATATTGTGCGGGCTTTTAACAGAGAAGAAATTGTCTGCGATCAATTTGATAAGACGAATGAAAAGTTATATCAATCAGGCTGGAGATCACAGTTCTTGTCAGGTATGATGATGCCTCTTATGCAGTTTGTTGGCAATCTTGGCTACGTGGCAGTGGCAGTTGTGGGCAGTTTTCTTGTAGTAAAAGGCAGTATTCAGATTGGTGACATACAGTCATTTATTCAATATGTCAGGACTTTTACCCAGCCAATTCAGCAGCTGGCTCAAGTTTCAAACATGTTCCAGTCAATGGTAGCGGCAGCGGAGAGAGTCTTTGAAGTGTTAGATGAAAAAGAAGAAGAACTGACAGTAGAAAATCCTACGAAATTGGAAAATGCATGCGGAGAAGTGGAATTTAAAAATGTTCAATTCGGATACAAACCTGATAAGATTATCATTAATGATTTCAGTTGTAAAGTAAAACCGGGACAGACGGTTGCCATTGTTGGACCGACAGGTGCAGGGAAGACAACGATGATCAAGCTTCTGATGCGATTTTATGATGTCAATAGTGGACAAATTAAAGTGGATGGTCATGATATCAAATCATTTAACAGGTATGAACTCAGAGATAATTTTGGTATGGTTCTTCAGGATACATGGCTGTTTAAAGGAACCATTATGGAAAATATCAGATATGGAAGACTTGATGCAACGGATGAAGAAGTTATCGCTGCAGCAAAATCGGCACATGCCCACCATTTTATAAAGACACTCCCGGGTGGATATGAGATGGAATTAAATGAGGAGGCAAGCAATGTGTCACAAGGACAGAAGCAGCTTCTTACCATTGCAAGAGCTATATTAGCAGATAAAAAAATCCTAATTCTCGATGAAGCGACAAGTTCTGTTGATACGAGAACAGAGGCAAGAATTCAGAGAGCTATGGATAACCTGATGCGTGGAAGAACAAGTTTTGTGATTGCACACAGACTTTCGACGATTAAAGATGCAGATATGATACTTGTCATGAAAGATGGGGATATCATTGAGCAGGGTAATCATGAAGAATTGCTTGCAAAGAATGGATTCTATGCAGAATTATATAATTCACAATTTGAAGAGATTGCTTAATTGATAAAAGGCTGTCACTCGGGCAGAATCGTACGATGATAATCATCTGTATTGAATACGATGATCCTATACGATACTGCAAAAGAGTGGCAGCCTTTGCCCTGTCTAAGGAAGAATTCCTATAAACGTGTTACAACAAATATATCGTAGATGGCAGCGATTGCTTTCTCAAAATCAGCATCTTCCACACCAACGATAATATTCAACTCGCTAGAACCCTGGTCAATCATCTTCACATTGACATGAGCGTGAGCAAGTGCAGAAAAGATTCTTCCGGCAGTACCTCTTGTTGATTTCATTCCACGTCCTACGATGGCAATCAGAGCGATATCAGACTCAATATCAATGGAATCAGGATGGGTATTTCTGTGAATACCTGCTAAAATCTCCTGCTCTTTCTTTACAAATTCTTCCTGGTTAACAAAAACACTCATGGTATCAATTCCGGATGGCATGTGTTCAAAGGAAATTCCGTTTTTCTCGAATTCTTCCAATACTTTTCTTCCAAATCCAAGTTCAGCATTCATCATATCTTTTTCGATGCTTACTGCAGTAAAGCCACGTTTTCCGGCAATACCTGTGATGGTATATTCGGATTTTTTAGAAGTGCTTTCCACAATCATTGTTCCCTCATCTTCCGGTGCATTTGTATTTCTGATATTGATGGCAATGCCTTCTTTTCTGACAGGGAAAATGGCATCTTCATGAAGAACAGTAGCACCCATGTAAGATAACTCTCTTAATTCCTTATAAGTAATGGTAGAAATCACCTTCGGATTATTGATGATTCTTGGGTCAGCAACAAGCATACCTGAAACATCTGTCCAGTTTTCGTATAAATCTGCTTTTACTGCTTTTGCAACGATAGAACCTGTGATATCAGAACCGCCTCTTGAGAATGTCTTTACCGTATCATTGGGCATTGAACCATAAAATCCGGGAATAACAGCATATTCCACGTTTTTCAGTCTCTCGGAAAGAATCGTATTGGTACGTTCGGCATCAAAATTGCCATAATCATCAAAGAAAATTACCTCAGCGGAATCAATGAACTCGAAACCAAGGTATTTAGCAAGGACGATACCATTCAAATACTCACCTCTGGAAGCAGCGTAATCTCTTCCGGATTTAGCGACAAAACCGGCTTCGATATTTTTGAATTCTTCTTCAAGGGATAAATCAAGACCTAAATCATTGATAATTCCGTAATATCTGTCTTTGATGTTCTGAAGAGAAGTTTTATAATCTTTTCCTTTTGCAGCAAGACCATAACATTCATATAGCATGTCTGTCACTTTGATATCTTCTGAAAATCTTTTTCCCGGTGCAGAAGGAACTACATATCTTCTTGCATCCTCAGCGTGGATAATATTTGCTACTTTCTTAAACTGTTCTGCACTTGCGAGTGAGCTGCCACCAAATTTTACTACCTTAATCATAATAGGAATTCCTTTCTATTTCTTAGATCTGTTTTATTTGTTTGCCGGCAAACATAAAAGTCTTTCACAGGCACACAAATGTATTTTTATTCAACATAAATGCAATTATACACGAACAAACAAATTAATCAAGCATTTTTTTGGTATCAATAAAAAATCTTTGCATTTTATGTATTTCGAGTTATAATTATTAGAATTGTATATATATAATTAAGAAAATAAAGTAATGCCGGGGTTTGCAATACCTCTGACGTTATTGATTCGAGAAAATGGAGGCTTAAGATGGGAAATCAATGTGAAAGAATGATTACTGATACAGAACAGCAGATTATTGAGACAGTTTCAAGAATTACTGAGAACTATAGAAATTCTGATATTCTGTGTCTGAAAAATACAAAACAGCTCCCTACAAGACGGGAGATTATCAGTATTATTAAAGATTTAAGAAATGTAGTTTTCCCCGGATATTTTGAGGAATTCAGCATGAGTGAATCGTATTCGGAGTATTATGCAGGAAGCAAAATCATCGATATCAAACAAAGAATTGATAAGCAATTAATTCTTGCACTCAGTTATAATGATGAAAATGGTGATATAAATGCAATTATAGAAAAGGCAGATGAGATTAGTCTTAATTTTGTCAAAAAACTTCCTGATATCCAGCAGATGCTGCTCAAAGATGTCCAGGCAGGTTTTGATGGAGATCCTGCTGCAAAAAGTAAGGAAGAAATCATATGCTGCTACCCGGGATTTTTTGCCATTTATGTTTACAGGCTTGCACATGAACTGTACTTGTCAGGAGTTCCATTTGTACCACGTATTATGACAGAATATGCACATAGCAGAACCGGTATTGATATCAACCCGGGTGCAACAATCGGAGCGTATTTTTTTATCGACCATGGTACAGGGGTTGTCATTGGTGAAACAACCATCATTGGTGATTATGTAAAGATTTATCAGGGTGTGACACTTGGCGCTCTTTCCACCAGAAGTGGTCAGAAGTTACGAGATGTGAAGCGTCATCCTACGATCAAAAACAATGTAACAATTTATTCAGGTGCCTCTGTTTTGGGCGGAGAAACTGTGATTGGAGAGGGTACCGTAATCGGTGGTAATGCCTTTATCACTCAGTCGATCCCTGCCAATGCGAAAGTGATTGTGAAAAACCCTGAGTTTAAAATCAAAGAAACAAAACAAAGCTACGAAGGATTTGTCTGGGAGATATAGAAATGAAATCATTAATGAAATACTTAGATGACTATAAAAAAGAATGTATATTAAGTCCGTTATTTAAATTGTTAGAAGCTACATTTGAATTGTTTGTGCCCTTGGTAATGGCGGCAATTATTGATATAGGAATATCACAGAAGGATAAGCAATATGTATTTAGAATGTGTACCATTCTCATTGTGCTCGGAGTGGTGGGACTGGTGTGTTCCATCACTGCACAATATTTTGCGGCAAAGGCAGCAGTGGGATTTTCAGCGAAACTGCGTCATTCATTATTTGAACATATTGGACATCTTTCCTACTCCGAACTTGATACACTTGGAACTTCAACGCTGATTACCAGAATGACGAACGATGTCAATCAGGTGCAAAATGGAGTAAATCTTGTGCTGAGGCTTTTACTGCGTTCTCCTTTTGTGGTGTTGGGAGCCATGATTATGGCATTTACCATCGATGTAAAAGCAGCGCTTGTATTTGCGGTAGTGATTCCGGTGCTTTGTATTGTGGTATTCATCATCATGTTTATGAGTGTGCCAATGTATGAGGTTGTTCAGAATAAACTTGATCAGGTGCTTACAACCACAAGACAAAATCTGACAGGTGTGAGAGTGATACGTGCTTTCAATAAGGAAAAAGATGAGAAAAAGACCTTTGATAGAAGAAACAGACAATTGACAAATATCCGGATGTATGTGGGAAGGATTTCAGGAATGATGAATCCGGTGACCTACTGTATTATCAATATTGGAATTGCTGCATTGATTTATGCGGGTGCATTCAGAACGGATGCAGGTGACATCACCCAGGGTGAAGTAGTAGCGCTGGTGAACTACATGTCACAGATTCTGGTAGAGGTAATCAAATTGGCCAATCTGATCATTACAGTGACTAAGGCACTTGCCTCTGCAAAAAGAATTGAGGAGGTGTTTGACACAGAACCATCCATCGTAGGTAAGAGTGTGATCAAAACAAAAAGACAGTTTGAGTATGCAGTTGAGTTTAACCGCGTAAGTCTGAAGTATAAAAATTCCGGTGAGGAAGCATTAAGTAATATCAGTTTTCAGGTAAAACCGGGACAGACGATTGGAATTATCGGGGGAACCGGTTGTGGAAAATCATCCATCGTCAATATGATACCACGGTTTTATGATGCCACTAAGGGAGAAGTCAGGGTAAATGGCATCAATGTCAAACATTGGCAGACGGATCAATTGAGAGATTTGATTGGAATGGTAATGCAAAAATCGGTGTTGTTTAGGGGAACCATCAGAGATAATTTGCGTTGGGGAAAAGCGGATGCTACTGACGAAGAGATGTACCGGGCACTCGAAATTGCCCAGGCACGGGAATTTGTTGATGCAAAAGAACACAAACTGGATGAGATGATAGAACAGGGAGGAAAAAATCTGTCTGGCGGACAGAGACAGCGTCTTGCCATTGCCAGGGCAATTGTAAAACAGCCATCAATTCTAATTCTTGATGACAGTGCTTCAGCACTGGATTTTGCAACAGACGCAAAATTACGAAAATCACTTTCACAACTTGAGGATACTACGATTTTTATTGTGTCACAGAGAACTTCCTCCATCAGGCATGCCGATCATATCATAGTGCTTGATGATGGAAAAATTGTGATGACGGGAACCCATGAAGAATTACTTGAAAACTGTGATGAATATAAAGAAATTCACTATTCCCAGGTCTCAAAAGATGAGGAAGGGGGAGTGGCATAATGAAACAGAATAAAGAAAAAACGATGAGAAAAGATACGCTCAAAACGGTACTTCATTATACAAAAAGATATCGGATTTATGTGTTGTTGTCATTTGTTTTGGCAGCGGTCACTGTAGCGTTTACACTTTATATTCCAATTCTGATTGGAGATGCCATTGATTTCATTATTGGGAAAGGGAATGTTGATTTTGATGGAATTGCGGCAATCCTGAAAAAGATACTTCTTTTTATGGTATTATCCGCCATTGCACAATGGCTGATGAATCTATGCAATAACAAGATTACCTATGGTGTTGTCAGAGATATCAGGCATAAAGCATTTGCAAAACTGGAGGTATTACCACTTTCTTATATTGATTCCCATTCTCATGGAGATATTGTGAGCAGAATGATTACAGATGCAGATACATTTGCAGATGGTCTTTTGATGGGATTTACCCAGTTATTTACAGGAGTGATCACGATATTAGGAACGCTGATCTTTATGTTGACGATCAATGCAAAAATCACATTCGTGGTGGTTGTGATCACACCTGTCTCATTACTTGCAGCGAGTTTTATTGCAAAGAGAACCTATCATATGTTCAAACTGCAGTCGGAGACAAGAGGAAAGCAGACAGCGTTTATTGATGAAATGATTGGAAATCAGAAGGTGGTCAAAGCATTTGGTCATGAGGATGAAAACTTAAAGGAATTTGATGAGATTAATGAAGAATTGCGAAAAAGCTCATTAAAGGCAATCTTTTTTTCATCTACAACCAATCCGACCACAAGATTTGTTAACAGTCTTGTGTACACGGGTGTCGGAATCACGGGTGCGTTAATTGCTATGTCAAATGGAATTACTGTAGGTCAGCTTTCTTGTTTTTTGAGTTATGCAAACCAGTACACAAAGCCGTTTAATGAGATATCCGGAGTGATTACAGAGCTTCAGAATGCTCTTGCATGTGCTGCCAGGATTTTTGAGTTTATTGATGAAAAGCCACAGGTACCGGATAAAGAAAATGCTGTAGAGTTAAACAATGCCGAAGGAAATATTAGGATTGAAAGAGTTGATTTTTCGTATGTGCGTGAAAAGAAATTGATTCAGAATTTAAACCTGAAAGTAAATAGTGGGGAACGTGTTGCCATCGTTGGACCGACAGGATGCGGAAAAACAACAATCATTAATCTTCTCATGAGATTTTATGATGTGGATAAAGGCTCTATCAAAGTAGACCATACAGATATCAAAAAAATAACTAGAAGCTCTCTTAGATCTTCTTACGGAATGGTGCTTCAGGAAACATGGCTGAAGGAAGGAACCATCAGAGAAAATCTTTTGATGGGAAAACCTGATGCAACCGAACAGGAAATGATAGAAGCGGCAAAAGCGAGTCATGCACATAGTTTTATTAAGAGGCTGAAAGATGGATATGACACCTATATTACAGAAGATGGGGGCAGTTTATCCCAGGGACAAAAGCAGCTGTTATGTATTGCAAGGGTAATGCTTTGCCTGCCGCCAATGCTGATTCTTGATGAAGCTACATCGTCAATTGATACCAGAACAGAGTTAAAGATCCAGAGTGCATTTGCAAAGATGATGGAGGGAAGGACAAGTTTTATTGTTGCCCACAGGCTTTCCACCATAAAAGAAGCGGATATGATTCTTGTAATGAAAGACGGAAATATCATCGAGCAGGGAAAACATGACGAATTATTAAAAGAAAATGGATTTTATGCAGAATTGTACAACAGCCAGTTTGAAAAAGTATAGAAAGGTTATTGTGATTTGCAGTGGATGAAATATGGCAAAATACTGTGAATCGTAATAAATGGTTTTTATATGGATAATTTAATATTCAGTCTTAATGCAACGATGCCAATTTTTCTGGTGATGGTTGCCGGGTATATTTTAAGAAGGATTGAGATGGTCAATCAGGAGTTTATCAGTGTGGCAAATAAATTATGTTTTAAAGTGACACTGCCTTGTATGCTTTTATTAAACATGATGGATTGTGATATCAGACATACTTTTGATGGTAAATATGTTCTGTATTGTGCCTGTTCCACGGTCACATGCATTCTTGTCATATGGATTCTTGCAAAACTCATCCTAAAGGATCAAACAATTGTAGGGGAATTTGTTCAGGGCGCCTACAGAGGAAGCGCTGCCATCTTAGGGATTGCACTTGTGACGAACATAAGCGGCCATGCAGGGATGTCTTCTTTGATGATGCTCGGTTCCGTGCCGCTTTACAATATATTTGCGGTAATTGTGTTAACATTTGAGGCAAACGAGACGAAACAAGACTCAAAAGATAATATCAAAAAAGCAGTGATCGGTATATGCAAAAATCCGATTATTCTTAGTATTTTATCTGGTATGATATTATCCTGTATTAATTTTCATTTGCCAAAGATTCTATACAAAACAGTTTCTAATATTGGAAGTCTGACAACTCCTCTGGCGTTGATTGCAATCGGCGCCGGATTTGAAGGGAAAAAAGCCATCAAAAAGCTGGGCCCGACAATTGCAGCTACTCTGATCAAACTGGTTCTTCAGCCGGCCATATTTCTTCCGGTTGCGATTATGATGAATTTTGAGACGGATAAAATTGTTGCCGCATTAATCATGTTAGGAGCACCTACGACTGCTACCAGTTATATCATGTCAAAAAATATGGGACATGAAGGTGTACTGTCTGCAAGTATTGTGGTACTTACAACATTGTTATCTGCATTTACCATTACAATCTGGGTATTTGTTTTGAGAACAATTCATATTATTTAAAAAGATTCGAGTGGCAAAAGTTTTTGTCCCTCGAATCTTTCCATTTGTGTGCATTTATGATAAAATAATCTATTATAGTCAGCGAGGTGTTAAGTGAATGAGTGAAAATAGAGTGTTATCAGATATTCTGATTAAGAATGGAAGGTTGATTGATGCGGCTTCTGCAACAGACTGTATCGCAGATATTTGGATCAAAGATGGAAAGGTTGAAAAGATTCAAAAAAAAGAGCAGGCAGATCAAAATGAGAAGGATGAGACAGATGTCGGTTCAGAATCAATGGTGATCGATGCGAAAGGTTGCTTTGTGATGCCGGGTCTGATTGATTTACACGTGCATTTTAGAGATCCCGGTTTTACCTATAAAGAGACGATTCGTACAGGAGCAATGGCGGCAGCACATGGGGGTGTGACTACTGTGTGTCCTATGCCAAATACGAAACCTGTGATGGATAATCCTGTGATTGTAAAGGAGACAGTGGAGCGTTCTAAAAAGGAAGCTTGTATCAACGTACTTCCGGTTGGAGCTGTTACGATTGGTCAAATGGGAACTGAAGTAACCGATATTAAGGGGATGGTTGAAAGTGGAATATGTGCAATCAGTGAAGATGGTAAATCAGTGATGAATTCAAATGTTTACAGAGAAGCAATGAAGATCGCAAAAGAATGTGAGATTCCGGTCATGGCACATTGTGAAGATATTAATCTGGTTGCCGGTGGAGTGATGAATGCAGATTCCAATGCAGATAAACTGGGATTGAAAGGAATCAGCAATGCAGTGGAGGATATTATTGTTGCCAGAGATATCCTGTTGGCAAAGGAGACCGGAGTGAAACTCCATCTGTGCCATTGTTCTACCAAAGACAGTGTAAGGATGGTGAAAGAGGCAAAGGAAGATGGAATCAATGTCACAGCGGAAGTGTGCCCTCATCATTTCATTTTGTCTACAGATGATATTCCGGAAAATGACGGGAATTATAAGATGAATCCGCCGCTTCGGTCAAAAGAAGATGTACAGGCTTTAAAAGAAGGATTAAGGGATGGGATAATGGAAGTAATCTCTACTGACCATGCACCTCACAGTGAGGAAGAAAAAGGCAGAGGATTTGAAAAATCTCCATTCGGAATTGTAGGTCTTGAGACCTCAGCAGCCCTTACATACACAGAACTGGTTCTGACCGGTTACCTGACTGTGATGCAGATGGTTGAAAAGATGAGCTACAACCCTGCAAAGATTCTGGGGATTGATAAAGGAAGGATACAAGAGGGATGTGATGCAGATCTTATGATTTTTAATCCTGAAACAGAATATGAGATTGATGCAAAGGAATTTGCATCAATGGGAAAAAATACTCCTTTTGTGGGAAGAAAAGTGAAGGGAAAAGTGGAATATACGATATGTAGTGGAAAAGTAGTCTATCCTTTTTCATAAAACGTAAAAAAATCAATTAGATGGAGGAACAGGAAATGATTAACAAACTTGTGTCAAAAATAAAAAAACTAAATGCACCGATTGTAGTGGGATTAGATCCTATGTTGAATTATGTACCGGAATATATAAAGAAAAAAGCATTTGACGGGTATGGTGAGACTTTAGAAGGAGCAGCAGAGGCAATATGGCAGTTTAACAAAGGGATTATAGACGCGACATATGATCTGATTCCGGCAGTAAAACCACAGATTGCAATGTATGAACAGTTTGGCATTGAAGGATTGAAAGCATTTAAAAAGACTGTTGATTATGCAAAATCAAAGGATCTGGTAGTGATTGGAGATATCAAGCGTGGAGATATCGGTTCTACTTCGGCGGCATATGCAGTTGGGCATGTTGGAACTGTTAAAGTAGGAAATCAGGTGCTCACACCTTTTGATGAGGATTTTGTAACCGTAAATCCATATTTGGGAAGTGATGGGGTAACGCCGTTTATCGATGTATGTAAAGAGTCAAAGAAAGGTATTTTTGTTCTGGTAAAGACATCAAATCCGTCAAGTGGAGAATTTCAGGACAGGCTTGTAGATGAAAGACCACTTTATGAGCTGGTTGGAGAACAGGTTGCAAAATGGGGCGAGCTGCATATGGGAGAGGATTACAGTTATGTAGGTGCTGTGGTTGGAGCAACTTACCCTAAGATGGGAGAAATTTTGAGAAAAATAATGCCTAAGACATATATCCTTGTTCCGGGGTATGGCGCACAGGGAGGAAAAGCAAAAGATTTGGCACCATATTTTAATGAAGATGGACTTGGTGCGATCGTGAATTCTTCAAGAGGAATTATCGCAGCATATAAGCAGGAACAGTATGCACAGTATGGAGAGCAGAATTATGCGGATGCATCAAGAGCGGCAGTGGAGTTTATGATTAAAGATATTACGGAAAATATATAATGCATGCGTTACTTGAACTAGAGTTTTGCAATTACCTATTAGAAGAAAAAAGAAA
>CACYDA010000078.1 GCA_902773095.1 uncultured Lachnospiraceae bacterium
CCATGAGATGTACAAACCGATTCCGGGAAGATTCAAAGACTATATTTCAATGCCAAAGCAGAATATGTATCAATCGCTTCACACAACACTCATTGGGCCAAAAGGCCAGCCTTTTGAAATTCAGATCAGAACATTTGAGATGCATAAGACAGCAGAATATGGTATTGCAGCTCACTGGAAATATAAAGAAAATGCGGATGGAAAGAATTCTGAAGAGACAGAAGAGGCAAAACTAAGCTGGCTTAGACAGATTTTGGAGTGGCAGAGAGAAATGTCTGATAATAAAGAGTTTATGACAATGTTAAAGAGTGACTTAGACCTTTATTCGGACAACATCTTTTGTTTTACACCACTTGGTGATGTCAAGAATTTGCCATATGGTTCTACTCCTATTGATTTTGCATATGCCATTCACAGTGCTGTGGGAAACAAGATGGTAGGGGCAAGAGTCAATGGAAGAATGGTGAATATTGATTACCGGATCCAGAATGGTGACCGGGTAGAAATTCTTACATCCAATAATTCAAAAGGTCCAAGCAGGGACTGGCTGAATATCGTAAAAAGCGCGCAGGCAAAGAATAAGATTAACCAGTGGTTCCGCTCGGAATTAAAAGAGGATAACATTGCGAAAGGGAAAGAGTTAATTGAAAAATACTGTAAATCAAGAGCAATTGTATTGAGTGATCTTTTAAAGTCAGAGTTTACTGAAAAAGTAATGAGAAAATACGGCTATAGGGATTGGGAATCTGTCATGGCAGCCGTGGGACGCGGCGGTTTAAAAGAAGGACAGATTATCAATAAACTGGTTGAAGAATATGAAAATAAACATAAAAAAGAAGTGACAGATGAGGAAATCTTAGAGGCAGTAAATGAGGCTAGAGAGAATAAAGAAAGACCTGTTGTGTCGAAGTCGAAAGGTGGAATCACTGTCAAAGGAATTCATGATGTTGCGGTCAGATTTTCCAAGTGTTGTAGTCCTGTTCCGGGAGATGAAATCGTTGGTTTTATTACGAGAGGAAGAGGAATTTCCATCCACAGAACAGATTGTGTTAATATAATGAGTATGCCGGATTCAGAGAGAAGAAGACTGATTGAAGCAGAATGGCAGCAGCCGGATGCGGGCAGTCTGGAAAAATATATGGTTGAGATTATTATCTATGCGAATAACAGAACGGGTATCCTTGCAGACTTGTCAAAGATTACAACCGAACGCCAGATTGATGTAACAAGCATGAATGTAAGAACAAATAAGCAGGGAAAAGCGACGATTTCCATGTCTTTTGAGGTGGGAAGTGTATCGGAACTCAACAGGCTGATTGAAAAGATGAGAAATGTTGAAAGTATTATTGATATTGAAAGAAATTAGCATAAGGCATGATAAAATGACCTGAAAAGACAGTAGCAAAGAAAGGTTAGACGGTTAGATATGAGCGTTTGTGTCAACAAAATCATAGTAGGTCCTATTAGGACAAATTGTTATATTGTGTATCAAGAGGGAAGTAATCAGGCAGTAATGATCGATCCGGGTGATGATGCATCAGCGATTCAATACAGACTGAATACATTAAAAGTGGAGCCGGCTGCCATCTTGCTTACACATGGTCATGTAGACCACATCGGAGCTGTGAATCCTCTTAAGGCTCGTTTTAACATTAAAGTATATGCGTACTGTGATGAAAAAGAGATTTTGACAACAGACCGCAATCTCGGTATGATGTTTGGAGAGAGAATGCGAGTTGATGCCGATTATTATATGAGAGAGGGATTTGTGGCAGAGTTAGCAGGAATGCAGTTTAAAGTGATTCATACACCGGGGCATACGATTGGAAGCTGTTGCTATTATATGGAGGACGAGAAACTGTTATTTAGCGGAGATACATTGTTTTATCATTCACATGGAAGAACGGATTTCCCAACAGGCAGCCAGAGTGCCATCATCCACTCCATCGTGGATAAACTGCTCGTACTTGATGATAATGTGATTGTATATCCGGGACATGAGGGGGATACTACCATCGGTAGTGAAAAGAGGTTATATGATTGTTATTAAATTTGAAAAGCAGTTTGATTTTGAATATGATCTACAGGGCATTGTCCGTTCCTTTTTTCCCGGAGTGATATTAAAGAGTGTAAGAGGAAGGCTCTGTGACAGGGAAAGCCTTCCGGAATATGACGAGGTTGAAAGAAAGGTAAATGATGAGGAGATTCCGGTAGAGTTTGTATTGCAGTGTATCTTTGATGAACAGACGATGGAAATTCTTATGTTAAACGAGAATAAGGTGCGTTTGAAGACAAGTTTCAATCGGGTTTTCACAGAAAATGGATATCAGCGAAAAGAGACAAAGAATTGCTTAAAAAGAGAATTGTATAATTTGATTCATCAGTATACCGGTAGAAATCTTGTCTGGGGAACGCTTTCCGGAATCAGACCGACAAAGATTACATCTGCACTTCTAATGGAAGGGAAAAGTGAAGAAGAAGTTTTTAGGTGCATGAAAAAGGAATACTACCTTTCGGATTTAAAAGCAAAAGAAAGTATTGAAATATCAAAACGCGAGATTTCAATTTTAAATAGGATTGATTATCAAAACGGATATAGTATCTATATTGGAATTCCATTTTGTCCGAGTACATGTCTGTATTGTTCATTTACTTCTAATCCGGTGGGGCTGTTTAAGGATCGGATTGACAGCTATCTTGATGCATTATTCAAAGAAATTGATTTTTGTGCAGAGCAGATGAAAGGCAAAAAGTTATGTACTATTTATGTGGGTGGGGGAACACCTACCGCACTTAGTGCAGTACAGTTGGAAAGACTTTTCATAAAAATTACCCACACATTTGATGTGAAGCGTTTGTATGAATTTACGGTTGAAGCAGGAAGACCGGACAGCATCAGCTATGATAAACTAAAGGTGATCGCACAGTATGGTGTCACAAGGATTTCAATTAATCCACAGACAATGAATGATAATACGTTAAAAATCATCGGAAGACATCACAGTGTAGAACAGTTTTTAAATGCTTATGCGATGGCTAGAGAGATTGGATTTGATAATATCAATATGGATTTCATTCTTGGACTTCCGGGAGAAACGATTGAAGATGTGAGACATAGTATGAATCAGGTCTGTCAACTGAAACCTGACAGTCTCACAATTCATTCACTTGCCATTAAGCGGGCAGCAAGGCTCAATATGGAGCAGAGAGCCGGAAAAAAATTCGAAATATATAACAGTGAAGAGATGATGCAGGTTACGAAAGAAACTGCCAGAACCCTGGGACTTGTTCCGTACTATCTTTACAGACAGAAAAATATGGCAGGAAATCTTGAAAATATCGGCTATTCAAAGGAAAATAAGGAAGGAATCTATAATATACTGATCATGGAGGAAAAACAGACAATACTTGCACTGGGGGCAGGTTCTTCCTCTAAGATGGTGTGGCAGGAGACAAACCGGATTGATCGAATTGAAAATGTGAAAGATGTCAATTTGTATATTGAAAAAATAGATGAAATGATTGACAGAAAGAGAAGATATTTAAATGAAAACAAATTCTAACAAAAAAAAATTAAGGAATAAAGATTTGTTTGATGGGGCAAAAGCATACAGAATTGAAGAATTGATTATGCATGGATTATGTGTAAGCAATCTGGCTTTTCTGATCGCAAAGGAATTGAAATGTGATGATCAGTTTTGCCATGATGTTGCTATGGCAGGACTTGTTCATGATATTGGCAAAGTGAAAATTTATGGATATATTTATAATGAGAGCAGTAATGAACAGATGAATATTCAGAAAATGCGATATATCAGGATGCATTCTGAACTTGGTTATGATATACTTGCAGCAAAGGGGTTTAATGAAGAAGTGTTAAGGGCTGTTTTGTACCATCATGAGAATTATGATGGTTCTGGTTATCCTGCGAATCTGGCAGGTGAGAGTATTCCGCTTAGTGCAAGAATATTAAGAGTTTGTGACGTATTTGCAGCGCTTACCTCAGACAGGTCCTACAGGAATGCTTTTGATGTGGATACAGCAATTGAATTAATGATCGATGAAGTGAAGAACTTTGATATGCACATCTTTTTGATCTTCATGAAGGTGATTCATGAAGTGGATTTGAATCGAATTATGGGAAGATAGCAGTTTTTTTGCCCGATTTTTTTAAATTGATCAGAAGATACAAAACGATATCAGAAAGGAAGAAATAGAAATGATTACACAAGCACCAAGAGGTACGCAGGATTGGTATGGAAAGGATATGCATAAGCGTACAGTGATTGAGAAGATTTGCAGAAATGCAGCAAAGAAATATAATATCAAAGAGATTATCACACCGGTATTTGAGCATACAGTATTGTTCCAGAGAGGTGTGGGTGAGACGACAGATGTGGTTCAGAAAGAGATGTACACATTTATGGATAAAGGTGACAGAAGCATTACCTTGAAACCGGAAGGTACTGCGGGAGCCATCAGAGCATATATTGAACACAGCATGTATGCTGAACCGGCACCGACAAAATTGTTTTATGTGACACCGGCATTTCGATATGAGAAGCCGGCAAGTGGAAGACTGAGGCAGCATCACCAGTTTGGAGTGGAAATTGTCGGTTCAAAAAGTCCGATGGTAGAGGTTGAGTTGATCAGTCTGATTTCAACGATCATCAGAGAACTTGGATTAAAAGATGCCAAACTTCATATCAACAGTATTGGCTGTGCAAATTGCAGAAAAACATATAATGAGGCATTGCTTGCGTATTTGAAACAGCATGAAGATAGCCTGTGTGAGACATGTCGTGAGAGAATGGTCAAAAACCCGCTTCGTGTCATTGATTGCAAGGTTGAGACATGTAAAGAAATTATAAAAGATGCCCCAAGAACAATCGAGTATCTGGATGATGAATGTAAGGAACATTTTGAAGAATTAAAAACGATTTTGAATGAGCTTTGCATTCCGTATGAAGTGGATACAGGAATTGTCAGGGGACTCGATTATTATACAAAGACGGTATTTGAGTTTGTTAATTCAGAAGGATTCACATTATGTGGAGGCGGAAGATACGACGGACTTGTTCATGAAATCGATGAAAAACAGGATATTCCATCAGCAGGTTTCGGAATGGGAATTGAAAGAATTTTGTATTTCCTGGAGAAAGAAGGCGTAGAGTTAGAAGAAGAGGAGCCTGTTTCACTGTATGTCGGTATACTGGGTAAAGAGGCAAAAGCAAAAGCTTACAAAATTGTCACTGACCTTAGAAATGATGGTATTATTGTTGAGACAGATTATATGGACAGAAGTGTAAAGGCACAGATGAAATACGCAAACAAACTGGGCGCAAGATATACGGTTGTCATTGGTGAAAATGAGATGAATGAAGGTCTCGCAAGAATGAAGAATATGGAAACAGGTGAGCAAACGGAAGTTGCGCTTGATGAAATCGCATCGTTTATCAAAAAACATGCATAGACTGTTATTCATTATAAAAGAAGAGTAGCAAAAGAGTCAGACAAGGAATGATGAGAAAGGAAGTTTAATAAAATGGCTGAGTCAATGAAGGGACTGAAAAGAAGTCACAGATGTACAGAAGTTTCAAATAAAAATATAGGTGAAAATGTTGTAGTGATGGGATGGGTGGCAAAGAGAAGAAATCTTGGTAGTTTGATTTTTGTCGATTTAAGAGACCGTTCCGGTATTTTACAGATTGTATTTGATGAAAATGATGTTTCAAAAGAAGGGTTTGAAAAAGCGGAGACAATCAGAAATGAGTTTGTCATCGCTGTAGAGGGAAGAGTTGAGAAACGTGGCGGAGCAGTGAATGAAAACTTAAAGACAGGTGATATTGAAATCAGGGCAGTATCACTTAGAATCCTATCTGAGGCACAGACACCACCATTCCCAATCGAAGATGGTGTTCAGACTAAGGACGAGTTACGACTCAAATACAGATATCTTGATTTGAGAAAACCACATATTCAGAGAAATCTGATGATGAGAAGCCGGATTACAACATTGGTACGTTCGTTTATGGCCGAAGAAGGGTTTATCGAAATAGAGACACCGATTTTGACAAAGAGTACACCGGAAGGTGCAAGGGATTATCTTGTACCAAGCAGGGTTCATCCGGGTAATTTCTATGCATTGCCACAGTCACCGCAGATTTTTAAGCAGCTTCTGATGTGTGCCGGATATGACAGGTATATCCAGATTGCGAAATGTTTTAGGGATGAAGATTTAAGAGCAGACCGTCAGCCGGAATTTACACAGATTGATATGGAGTTATCATTTGTAGATGTGGATGATGTGATTGATGTCAATGAAAGACTTCTTGCAAAACTCTGGAAAGACATTTTAGGTGTAGAGGTACCTACTCCTTTTCCTCGTATGACATGGCAAGAGGCAATGGATCGATTTGGTTCTGACAAACCGGATACACGTTTTGGATTTGAATTGAAAGATATCTCTGATCTTGTAAAAGAATGTGGATTTTCGGTATTTGCCGGAGCTATTGAAAATGGAGGAACTGTCAGAGGAATCAATATTGAAGGTCAGGGGGCAATGCCTAGAAAGAAAATAGATGCGCTGGTTGAATTTGCAAAAGGTTATGGTGCCAAAGGACTTGCATATATTGCAATCAATGAAGATGGCTCACAAAAATCCTCATTTGCAAAATTTATGACGGAAGAAGAACTTCAAAAGATTGTGGAAAGACTGGATGGCAAACCGGGAGATTTGTTATTGTTTGCAGCTGACAGACATAAGATTGTCTATTCTGTTCTGGGGGCGCTTCGTTGTGAGATGGCACAAAGGCTTGGTCTGCTTGACAAAAACACATATCATTTCCTTTGGATTACAGAATTCCCATTGTTTGAGTATTCTGATGAGGAAGAGAGATATGTGGCGATGCACCATCCATTCACAATGCCAATGGAAGAGGATATTGATCTGATTGAGTCTGATCCGGGAAAAGCGAGAGCAAAGGCATATGATATTGTGTTAAATGGGACTGAACTTGGTGGAGGAAGTGTGAGAATCCATCAGGATGACATTCAGGAAATGATGTTCCGTGCACTTGGTTTTTCTGATGAAGAAGCATATGAGAAATTCGGTTTCCTCATCAATGCGTTTAAATATGGTGTTCCACCACATGCGGGACTTGCGTTTGGTCTTGACAGACTCGTCATGCATATGGTCCAGGAAGATAATATTCGTGACGTAATTGCCTTTCCAAAAGTGAAGGATGCGTCATGTCTGATGTCAGAAGCACCGAATGTGGTTGAGCAAAAGCAGCTTGACGAGTTGTTTATCGCAACGACCTATCAGCCTGACAGTGAAAATGATGGTGAATAGGAAAGGATGTCAATGGTAATGAAAATAGCATTGGGTTATTTGGTTTTGATCAATATAATTGCCTTTATGCTAATGGGGATAGACAAATCCAAAGCAAAGAGACATCAGTGGAGAATACCGGAAAAGACACTTTTTCTATCGGCATTATTATTTGGAAGCACAGGCGCTAATCTGGGTATGTGGGTATTCAGGCATAAGACAAGACATATTCAGTTTATTGTCTTAATGCCCTTGATTTTGATTGTTCAGGCTGTAATCATTGCTTTTTTATATAAAATCATCCGTTAGAAAGTACGCAGCAGTTTTTCATAGATTAATCCGACTGAAAACCATGCAGGAGCATAGTCAAGACGAATAATTCCATTAATATTGAACATACTTTTGCTATAATCCCATGGACACATATCATGTTTTTTAAGGAAATTTCCGCTAATGTATTCGGTTGCAAAAATCAGCATGGTATACATACTTCCTCTATATAAAAAACTGTGTTTGCTGATCATGCAAGAGACGGGACGGATGAAACAGGCAAGACCATAGATGGGAAACATAAGCAGCGATGTGTTGCAGGATAGCTTTTTGTCGTGATTGACCATATTGCAAAGTCCTGTCCATACGACTTCTAAGCACCAGCCTGTCGCTCCGCATTTAACGAAGTCTTTTTGATATTGGATGAGTGAATCTTTCATATAATGTCCTCCATTCATTGTTAAGATATAGGCATTAATAGTATTTCTAAAAAAGAAAGAATTATTCCGGTGAATGATCAGTGTATGCGTTAAAAAATGCTTGCATTGTGAGGAAAAAGGTGTTATACTTTCATAAGACATAATTTTTGGATTTATAAGAGTGGGCGTAAGTCCACTCTTTCATGTTAGTGTAAAAAAGCATATTAGACGAATGGAGGATTAGTCATGTCAAAGAGAGAAGAATATGAGTCGAAAACGGAAGCACTTGTCATGCCACTGATCGAACAGAATCATTTTGAACTGGTGGATGTAGAGTATGTAAAAGAAGGTTCTAACTGGTATTTGCGAGTTTATATAGACAAAGAAAATGGAATTAATGTAGATGATTGCGAATTGATCAGCAGAGCACTAAGTGATTTGTTAGATGAGCATGATTATATAGATGATGCATATATTCTGGAAGTAAGTTCACCGGGACTTGGTCGTCCGCTTAAGAAGGAAAAAGATTTTAAAAGAAGCATCGGACAAGAGGTGGAGATTAAACTATATAAAGCCAAAGATGGCAGTAAGGATTACAAAGGTATTCTGAATGCATATGATGATGATACTGTCACAATTGAGGAAGAAGAAGGAAATGAGATTATATTTGCCAGAAATGAAATAGCATTAATCAGACTTGCGTTTGATTTTTAAGTTCTAAATGATGAATTTGTATATCAAAAATGAAGACTATTTGAAAAGGAGAATGTAGGAAAATGAATAGTGAATTAATTGAATCATTAAATGTATTAGAAAAAGAAAAAGATATCAACAAGGAGGTAATGTTTGAGGCAATTGAGAATTCTCTTTTAATGGCATACAAAAACCATTATGGAAAGAATGATAATGTGACTGCGACTGTTGACAGAGTGACAGGAGATTTCAAGATTATTGCTGATAAGGTTGTTGTTGATGTTGTCGAAGATCCTTCATGTCAGATTTCAATAGAAAAGGCAAAAGAAATCGATGTGAACAGTGACATTGGTGATACCATAAAGGTAGATGTGAAGTCAAAAGAATTCGGAAGAATCGCAACACAGAATGCCAAGAATATTATATTGCAGAAGATAAGGGAAGAAGAAAGAAAAGTTGTATATGAGCAGTATTATGCAAAAGAAAAAGATATTGTGACAGGAATTGTACAAAGAATCAATGGCAAGAATATCAGCATCAATCTTGGAAAGGCAGATGCTGTGCTGATTGAATCAGAACAGGTTAAAAATGAAGTGTTTATGCCTACAGAAAGAATTAAATTATATGTTACAGAGGTAAAGGAAACCTCTAAGGGACCGAAGATTAGTGTGTCAAGATCACATCCGGAACTGGTAAGAAGACTGTTTGAAGCAGAAGTAGCGGAAGTAAGAGATGGAACGGTTGAAATTGTCAATGTTGCAAGAGAGGCGGGAATCAGAAGTAAGATTACAGTTAAATCCAATAATAAAGATGTTGATCCACTTGGTGCATGTGTCGGAATTAATGGTTCAAGAGTCAATGCAATTGTCAATGAACTTCGAGGAGAAAAAATTGATATTGTTCCTTACAGTGAGAATGCAGCGATATTTGTGGAGAATGCATTAAGTCCTGCAAAAGTTGTTTCTGTGATCGCAGATGATGAAGCAAAGACGGCAAGGGTTGTTGTACCGGATTACCAGCTTTCTCTTGCAATCGGAAAAGAAGGAATTAATGCAAGACTTGCGGCAAAATTGACAGGGTTTAAGATTGATATCAAAAGTGAAACACAGGCGAAAGCAGAATTTGGGGAGGATTTTTCTGGTGAGTTGACAAAACAACAGGAAGATGAGATTGCAGAGGATGAAAATAATTCTGAAGAATTCATTCAGATGGATGAACAGCAAGATGGCGAATAAAATGTTTTTTGCCTTAACGATCTGGTGAATATTAAAACTGTAAGGAAACAGGTGTTTAGATGAGTGTAACAAAAAAAATACCAATGCGCCAATGTGTGGGATGCAGGGAAATGAAACCTAAAAAAGAAATGATAAGAGTGCTGAAAACTGCTGATGAAGGCATTATTATTGATAAGACAGGCAAGAAAAATGGTAGAGGCGCATATATATGTTCTTCTAAGGAATGTCTTGAAAAAGCAGTAAAAAACCATGGGCTAGAGAGTTCTTTTAAGATGAAAATATCGGATGATGTATATGAGTTATTGAAAGGAAATATATAATATTTTAGCGAAATATGGATATAAATATATTTCAGAGTAAAAAGTCATGGTTTTTGTAAAAATGAAAGGTCTTGAAATAGAAAGAGTAAAAAAGGATGTGTTGTTGGTAAAATGCAAGACAGAGTATTATCGATGGTTGGGCTTGCGGCTAAAGCAGGTAAAGTAGTGAGCGGAGAATTCTCGGTAGAGAAAGCAGTAAAAGAAAAAAAGGCATATATGGTAATCATAGCAGATGATGCATCAGATAATACAAAGAAAATGTTTACCAATATGTGTACCTTTTATCATGTTCCTATTTATTTTTATGCAGATAAGGAAAGACTTGGAAGGGCAATTGGAAAAGAAATGAGGGCATCAGTAGGAATAACAGATGCCGGGCTAGGTAATACAATCCTAAAGAAATTGAATAATGAATAGACATAAAAATGTGAAATGGAGGATAAGGATGGCTAATTTAAGAGTATATGAGCTGGCAAAACAGTATAATGTAGATAGTAAAGTTGTAAAGAAAATATTAACTGATAATGGTGTCGAAGTGAAAAATCATATGAGTTCCATTTCAGCGGAGGCGGCACAGATTGTGAAAAATGTTCTTGAAAAAGGTAACAGTGATGAAGTAAAAAACAAGAACACAAATGTGGAACCTATAAAAAAGAACGACATAAAGGATAATGGTCAAGAGAATAATCAGACAATGAGTCAGGATAAAAATGGGCATAAAGAAAAAGAAGTACTGAAAACAGGTGTCAAAGAAAAAAACGAAAAGTCACATATCACACAGGTATATAATCCACAGAACAGCAGTACAAATAAAAAGCAAAATAAGCAGAAAAATAATCAGTTTGTAAATAAAAATACGAATGAAAATGTGAATAAGAAAAATAATAATGCTGACAATAGTGAAAAACATGTTAATACACAGAATGGTAATGGAAATCATATGCAGCACAACAGTCAGAATAATAAACATACAAAAAACGAACAGACTGGTTTAAAAGTGGATCATAATAGCAAAAATACAGGTGCACAAAATGCAGGTGCACAAAATGCAGGTGCACAAAATGCAGGTGCACAAAATTCAGGCACACAAAATAAAGGCAGTCATTCAGAGCAGGGAAAGAAAAACAAGAATAAATTCAAGATTAACAATCAGAATAACAATTTGAATAACAGACAGTATAATGATAACGTCCAGCAGAATGGAAAGAAGAACAAAAAGAATGGACGGAATAACAATGTTGTAAAGGAAGCACCTGTTCCGGTAAAAGTAGAAGAGGAAATTAAGGAAATAGTGATTCCTGAATCACTCACGATCAAGGAATTGGCTGATAAGATGAAAGTACAGCCTTCTGCACTTGTCAAAAAACTATTCTTACAAGGCCGGATTGTGACAATCAATCAGGAAATCGATTTTGAGACAGCCCAGGAAATCGCACTTGAATATGATATCATTGCTGAAATGGAACAAAAGGTTGATATTATTGAAGAACTTTTGAAAGAAGATGAGGAAGATGAAAAGAAACTTGTAAAACGTCCTCCTGTAGTGTGTGTTATGGGGCATGTTGACCATGGTAAGACGTCTCTGCTTGACGCTATCAGAGAAACAAATGTCATTGCAAGAGAAGCCGGCGGAATTACACAGCATATTGGCGCTTATACGGTTTATGTAAATGGCGAACAGATTACATTTCTTGATACACCTGGTCATGAAGCGTTTACAGCAATGAGAATGAGAGGAGCACAATCTACAGATATTGCAATTCTTGTCGTTGCGGCAGATGATGGTGTTATGCCTCAGACGGTAGAGGCAATCAATCATGCAAAAGCTGCAGGCATCAGCATTATTGTTGCAATTAATAAGATTGATAAGCCGAGTGCTAATATTGATAAAGTGAAACAGGAACTGGCTGAATATGAGCTGGTTGCAGAAGACTGGGGTGGCGATACGATTTTTGTTCCGGTATCAGCACATACAAAAGAAGGTATCGATTCACTTCTTGAGATGATCCTTTTGGAAGCAGAAGTTTGTGAATTAAAAGCAAATCCGAACAGAAGAGCAAGAGGACTTGTGATTGAGGCACAGCTTGATAAGGGCAGAGGACCTGTAGCAACAGTACTTGTGCAGAAAGGTACACTTCGCGTGGGAGACCCTATTGCAGCAGGTTCAAATTATGGTAAAGTCAGAGCAATGATCAATGATAAGGGAGAGAGAGTTCAAAGTGCAGGACCATCTACACCTGTTGAGATACTGGGACTTGACGGAGTACCAAATGCAGGTGAGGTGTTTGTATCTACTGCGAATGATAAAGAAGCAAGAAACTTTGCAGAGACATTTATCAAAGATGGAAGAGAAAAACTGTTGGAAGGTTCAAAGGCAAAAGCAAAGATGTCGCTTGATGATCTCTTCAGTCAGATTCAGGAAGGTGAGCTGAAAGAATTAGATCTCATTGTAAAGGCAGATGTGCAGGGTTCAGTAGAAGCAGTAAAACAGAGTCTTGTAAAACTGTCAAACGATGAAGTGGTTGTCAAAGTGATCCATGCAGGCGTAGGAGCAATCAATGAATCGGACGTCATTCTTGCCTCAGCATCTAATGCGATTATTATCGGTTTTAATGTCAGACCGGATAATATGGCAAAAGACATTGCTGACAGAGAAAAAGTGGATTTGAGACTTTACAGAGTAATTTATCAGGCAATCGCTGATGTGGAAGCTGCCATGAAAGGTCTTCTTGATCCAATTTATGAAGAAAAAGTCATTGGTCATGCTGAAATCAGACAGTTGTTTAAAGCATCGGTTGTCGGCACGATTGCAGGTTCATATGTACTTGATGGTGTATTCAGAAGAGGATGTAAAGTACGAATTACCAGAGAAGGCGAACAGATTTTTGAAGGGGCATTGGCATCACTGAAGCGTTTTAAAGATGATGTGAAAGAGGTAAAATCAAACTATGAGTGTGGTCTTGTGTTTGAAAAGTTTAATGATATCAAAGAAGGCGACTTAGTTGAGGCTTATGTAATGGAAGAGGTCCCACGATAAGAAATAATAGAAAGTTAAGAGTAATATAGAAGGATAGCAGAATATGAGAAAAAACAGTATAAAAAATACACGTATCAATATGGAAGTTCAAAGGGAACTTAGTAATATTATACGTGGTGAAATAAAGGATCCACGGATTAATCCGATGACAAGTGTTGTATCGGTAGAAGTTGCACCTGATTTGAAAACCTGCAAAGCGTATATCAGTGTACTGGGCGATCCGGATTCACAAAATAGCACAATTGAAGGATTAAAAAGCGCAGAAGGTTATATCAGAAAACAGCTTGCTACTACAATCAATTTGAGAAATACTCCTGAGATAAAATTTATTCTTGACCAGTCAATTGAGTATGGAGTTAATATGTCACATTTAATTGACGAAGTGAATAAAAATAACCATCAGGATGAAACAATCAGTGATTCAGGGGAATGTATTGATCAATAATAATAGATTGAAAGCTAATTATGTGAAGAAAGGATAATGTTAGCTGCTCTGTAAAAAGTCAAATGATTGATGTGTCAGATTGACGGATGGGCAGTTTCGTGAATAATCACGATAGCAAGGGTATAAGGATGCATGATTATAATAACTACAATTTAGAAGAGTATCTTGATGGTGTGAAGACAATAGGAATGTGTGGACATATAAGACCTGATGGCGACTGTGTCGGTTCCTGTATTGGCTTATATGGATATTTAAAACATCATTACAGTCAGATCGATGTTGATCTGTATCTTGAACCGATACCGGAAGAATTTCGTTTTCTAAAATATACGGATGAAATCAAGAATGATGCAGGGAATGAAAAAGAGTATGATTTATTTATTGCTCTTGATGCCAGTGATGAGGAAAGATTGGGAGATTTTCTGCCACATTTTAAAAATGCAAAAAAAACATTGTGTATTGATCATCATATCAGCAATCATTCGTATGCAGATGATAATATTGTATTTCCTAATGCAAGCTCAACATGTGAAGTGCTGTATACAATTATTGATGAAGAAAAAATTGATTATGATATTGCATGCGCATTGTATCTGGGAATCATCCATGATTCAGGAGTCTTTAAGTATTCTAATACTTCCGAACTTACGATGAAGATTGCAGGCAGGTTAATGAGTAAAGGAATTCCTTTTACAGAAATCATAGATCGTACATTTTATGAAAAGACATATATACAGAATCAGATTTTAGGGCGTGCGCTTCTTGAAAGTGTTATGTTTTACGATGGAAAATGTGTATTTTCGGTTGTCAGGAAAGAAGAATTTGAGTTCTATAACATAAATGCAAGTGATTTGGATGGAATTGTTGAACAGTTAAGACTTACCAAAGGAGTCGAATGTGCCATCTTTTTATATGAGACAGGGGAGCTTGAATATAAAGTGAGCCTGAGGTCGAAAAATGTTTTAAATGTGAGTGAAATCGCTACATATTTTGGCGGTGGCGGGCATGTCAGGGCAGCAGGATGTAATATGAAGGGTACAGTATATGATGTCATAAATAATATCTCAGAGCGTATAGCACTTCAGCTTGACTAAATTTGTATGATGCGGAGGTTAGGATGACTACGGTTTTTGGCAATGATAAAAATATGAATGGTGTGATTAATGTCTATAAGGAAAAAGGATATACATCACATGATGTAGTTGCGAAATTGAGGGGGATTCTGAAAATTAAAAAGACAGGTCATACAGGCACACTCGATCCGGATGCACAGGGTGTGCTTCCTGTGTGCATAGGTAATGCAACGAAACTTTGTGATTTTATTATGGAAAAGAATAAGGAATATGATGCAGAACTAATTCTTGGAAAAAAAACAGATACACTGGATAGTTCAGGAAGGATTATTGAAGTATCTGATCATTATAGGTATCTTACCAGACAGGAAGTTGAACAATGCATTAACGGATTTGTTGGTGAGTACAAACAGATTCCACCCATGTATTCTGCGATAAAAGTAAATGGTAAAAAATTATATGAACTTGCAAGGCAGGGAATTGAAATAGAACGAAAAGCAAGAAATGTAACCATTAGAGGGATTGATATTATTTCTTTTGATATGCCGGTAATCCGAATCAAAGTGAAATGCAGCAGAGGTACTTATATCAGAACTCTGTGTAATGATATAGGTGACAGGCTTTCTACATATGGCTGTATGGGGAATCTGGTAAGGACAAAATCAGGAAGATTTAAGATAGAAGACAGTATAAAACTTAGTGAAATAGAAAATCATATGAAGAATCATACATTACAAGAAATCCTCATTCCGACAGATGAAGTGCTTAGTGAATTCGAGAGTCTTTTGATTGATGAAAAGTACAATAAATTACTAATGAATGGTAATACTTTAGAGAAGAAAATGTTTAGGTTCTGTGATGCGGCAGAATTAGAAGATGGAAAAATGGTTAAAGTGTATGATGGAAATAATCATTTTAAAGCAGTGTACCGTTATGTTAAAAAGGATAATCTGTTTAAAAATGAAAAAATGTTTTAAAGCTTTATGATTCAATCGTATGATGTAAGTTGAAAGAGGCATAGGATAAAATATGAATATTTTTGATGAGACGACAGATTTTGTGTTTAAAAATACAGCAGTAACACTTGGCAAATTTGATGGTATGCATATTGGACACAGGCAACTGATCACAAGGGTGTTAGATGAAAAAAAACAGTATGGTTATGAAACGATACTGTTTTCTTTTGATACATCAAAAATGACAGGTGGAAAGTCAATAACGACAAAAAATGAAAGAAATCTGCTTTGTGATGAGTATGGAATTGATCATGTGATTTACTATCCTGTCAATCAGGAAACAATGTCAATAGAACCGGAAGAGTTTATTGAGAAGATACTTGTCGGAAAGCTGGATGTAAAATTGGTGGTGACAGGTGAAGATTTTCGGTTTGGTAAAAATCGAAGGGGAGATATTGGGATGCTCTTTCAATATTCGGAAAAATACGGATATGAGTTGTCGGTACAAAAAAGTGTGACACTTGAAGGGGTAAGAGCAAGCAGTACTCGCATTAAAGAATACCTTCAATCGGGAGATGTTGAGAATGCAGGAAAAATGCTGGGATATCATTATTTTATTTTGGGAGATGTAGAAAGGGGGCAGCAGATTGGAAGAACAATCGATGCCAGAACAGCCAATATTATTCCCGGACAAGATAAAATGATTCCGTTAAGTGGCGTCTATAAGACTGCAATTTACATAGATGGAATAAAATATAAAAGCATCACCAATATCGGATTATGCCCGACTGTTAGGGAGAATGGTGAAATCACAGTCGAAACTCATATATTTGATTTTGATGAAAATGTATATGGTAAATCTGTAAAAATTGAATTTGAAAAGTTTATTAGAAAAGAAAAAAAATTTAGCAATATTGATGAACTAAAAAATCAGATAGCACTTGACATATTGTCAGCTAATTTATAAAATATAATTACGAGATTTTATGCGAAAGTGAAAGAAAATACTAGTAAAGGAAGGGACGCTGCTTAATTATTCTTTCATTCAAAAAAAGCAGTATGTAGAAGGTAATTTTATGAAGATTAAGGTGGCAATTTTAGAACAGGATCAGAACTACCAGAACAGATTAATGGTTGCATTAAGAGAAAAATTTCCGGATAAGCTGGAGGTAATCAGATGTGCACCTAATGAAGATGTATTAAAATTGATCGAATCACAAGATGTTAAGGTTTTTGCCGTAAATCAGATGATTAATTTTAATTTTAAATCGATTCCTGAAGAGTGTGCAGTTGTTGTTTTTACAGAGATGAAAGACGAGAGTGTAGATGGCTATGTAACGATATGCAAATATCAAAGAATTTATGATATCGGAGGACAGCTGTACAAGGTCGGAAAAAATCATGATAAGATCATGGCTGTCAAGAAAGAAAAAGAGCGTAAGGAACGAGAGGCAAGGCTTGAAAGAGAACGTAAGGAAGAGGAAGAACGCCTGAAACGGGAAAAAGAGCTCGAAGAAGAGAGAAAACGCCTTGAGACGGAACGTCTTGAAAAAGAACGTAAAGAAGAAGAAGAAAGAATTGCGCAGCAGAAAGCCAGAGAAGAAGAAGAAAGACGTATAGAACTGGAAAGAAAGAGAGCAATTGAGGAAAAAATAAAGGCAAGAAGAAGAAATCCGCAAATATATGCATTTATTTCAGCACAGAAGGGGGAAGGAAGTTCCATCGCAAGTATTGCTTGTACAACAAATGCTCAGAATGGAGAATTGAATATTCTGTATCTTGATTTAATGCAATTTGGAAAAATGGATAGATTTTTCACACCTAATGCAGCATCAGTGAGTTATAAGGAAGTTCTTGGAAAAGCGATCAAGGGTGAACTAAAGGGTGCTGATATTGAGAATGCAATTTCAACAGAGATGAAATCAGGAATCGATTATATCTACAACAGGGATTGCGTATATGAGATTGGCGCATTGGGGAAAGAAGGATTTGCGAATTTAATGAAGGGCATTGGCGAAATGGAAAAATATGATGTCGTTGTTTTGAATCTTGAAGAATCAATGTCAACAATGACATATGCAGCGATTGCACGTTCGACTAAGACGATTTTTGTTGGAAATGGACAATATGATTCTAACAGTTATCTCCAAAAAAAGATTGATGCTGTAGGAGACTATGATAAGGCAAATGGAACCCAGACGATTAAAAATGTTAATATCTTATATAACAGATTTGACAAGAAGGGAACGCAGCTAAAAATTGATAATGTAGCTGTTTTAGGAACCATTCCGGTAATAAAAGAGAGAACCGAGGCAAAGTTACTGGATTCCATGCTGAAGCAGGAAGTATTAAAAAATGTGATTAAACGTCCTGAATAAAAAGGATAAATAGTACGGCATTAATGATTATAAGTGATTGGAGGAACATCATGGTTAATATAAGTAAAAGAAATGATGGAGAAAAGCGCTTTGCGGAATATTTTCTTCAGAATAATGATCGAATTGACAGTTTGACACTTGGTATGCTGGTAAACAATAATATTGAAGGAATCAATCCGGTGACTCCTGTTAAGGTTGGCAGCGATAAACTATTTAAGTATGATATTACAAAATACATCACCATGAAAGAGTATTTTGGTGAATCTGTTAAGAAAGAAAAACTGTTAAGAGTTTTTTATGGTATTGCAATTTCTATGAAATTGGCAACTGATTATATGATCAACTGGACCTCATTTGTGCTTGATGAGGATAATATCTTTGTTGTGAAAGAAACAGGAGAAACGAGAATTATTTGTATACCGCTTTTGCAGGTGATCAATGATGGTAATACATGTAATTTCTTCAAAAATGTATTATTCACTGCACAGTTGGACGAAGAAGAAAATAATGATTATGTTGGAAAACTTCTTGCTTTATTAAATCCTAAAACATATACAATTGAAAAGTTTATCTATGAGATTGAAGAAATGATGGGGATTGAACATCGGGTTTTTGAGACGTACAATGAAGATGATGACGAGGAAGATGTTGTAGAACAGGAAAAAACAGAAGAAGTGACAGAAACTCAGACAGTAGTTTTAAAAGCTGCAGAAGTAAGTGAAGCAGTTAAAGAAGAAATAACAGAAGCGAAAGAAGTGGCTCCGAACGCAGAGGAAGTCAAGGAAACAGTAGCAGAAGTTAAGGGAGAAGTCCGGGAAGCAAAGGAAGTAAAAGAACCGGTAACAGAAGTTAAGGATGAAGTTAAGGAAGCAGTCCAAGAAGCAAAGAAAGTAAAAGAACCGGTAACAGAAGTCAAGGAAGAAACTAAGGAAGCAGAGGAAATAAAAGAAGCAGTAACAGAAGTTAAGCCGGAATCACCGAAAACAATGGGAATCAAGGAAACCTTAAAGAAAACAGTAGCAGAAGTGATGGCGAAAGCATCAAAAACTGCGGAAGTCAAGGAAGCAGTAACAGAAGTTAAGGCAGAAGCGCCTAAAGCAGAGGAAGTAAAGGAAGCAGTAACAGAAGTTAAGGAAGAAGCACCTAAAGCAGAGGAAGCAGAAGAAGTAAAAGAAGCAACTATAGAAACAGTAAAAGAAGTTGTTGTAGAAGCTAAGGCGGAAGCCGAAAAAGTGGAAGAAGTAGCACAAACAGTAAAAGAAGAAGTGACAGAAACTAAGGAAGAAACTGAAAAAGTACAAGAAGTAACAGAAGAAACAAAAGATGTCACAGAGGAAACAAAGAAAAATGAGTTCTTTGAAGTGGAATTCAAAGATGATGATGCAACTGATCAATCAACAGCAAGGCAGACACGTAACAATGAGACATCGGGTAAGCCGGAACAGGAGGCTGATAAAAACTTTCCCTTTCTCTATAGCAAAAAAAGGAATGAAAAAGTTTTTATCAAGAAAGAGAAATTTATAATTGGTTCTGATAAAGCAAGTTCTGATTATTATATAAAAGGAAATCCTAATGTTGAACCGAACCATGCATTTATTATCCAAAAGGATAACGAATACTATCTGTCGGATAATGATACGATTGAAGGTACAGTATTGGATCATCTTGCGTTATTTAATGATGAAGAGATGCTTTTGCGTAATGGAATGCAGATTGAAATTGCTGGCGAGATACTTGAATTTAGAGTGAAAGAATAAGCGTTTTGATTGCACAAACAATAAAGTAGATTGTGATTAGTTTTTTAAAGAATAATAGGAAAGTGTGTTAAAATGTCATATGTTATGATTTTAGACAGTGCGGTTAATACTGGTGACGGTGGAGGAATGACAAAGTATATCATTATTGGTGCTGTGTGTGTCATTGCCATTATTGTCATTGCAGTTTTAGGCATTATGTCAAAGAATGATAAATAGTGTTGTATTTCTTGCCTCCTGTACTCTCTTGAAAGAGAGTACAGGAGGTTTTTTCTTTTCTGCCTACCCGATTTAATCAAAATAGATAAAAATATAGGATATTGTCTAAAAAAATTTGGAAAAATGCATACTTGTCTAATTTTATAATTTGGAGTATTGTATTAGTTACTATAGATCAGTTAGAAAATGGAAAAACAAATGGTAAAATTTGGGTTGACAACTGGAAATCATGTGATTATAATATGTTTGTAACAAATTTAACAATTTTGTAACAATTGATTGGAAGGTACATTATGAAGAATAATATTAGTAAAGAATATGTAAAATACATTGCATTAGGCACAGCCGGATTTCTTTTGATTACCGGAATGGCATTGAAAGGGGATTCAAAGAAAGAAGAAAGACAGAATATTGGGAAAGTTAGTGTGGAAAGTAATGTGACAATGCCTAGCGCCGGAATTGCTATTCTGTTTGATGGAGAAAGTCATAGTGGGACAAAAATGGTTGAGAAGTCTGATGAGTTTTCGTCAGGAATCAATAATGTGTTAAAAGAGTACTATATTGAAGAAGATGATGATACACTTACAATAGAAAACATTGAAAAAGTCATGAAGTTTCTGCCGGAAGAGACCAAGAATGCTGAAAATACAGAGGCTGTAAAGAATGATGATGACTCTTCTGATGAAGTTCAGACAGAAGAGGCGATGCAGGTAGTTGATGGGTATACGAATCTTGGAGTGGCTAATGTAACAAATTATCTCAATGTGAGGGAAACCCCGGATACAGATGGCGAATTGCTTGGAAAACTTCCTATGAATGCAGGATGTGAAATAATAGAAACGTTAGACGGATGGTATAAGATTAGCTCAGGAAATGTAGAAGGATATGTTAGTTCAGAATTTTTGCTGACAGGTGAGGCAGCGAATGAAAGAGCATTGCAGGAGATTGCCAAAGTAGCGCATGTAGATGCCGATATGCTGATGGTTCGTGAAGAAATGAATACTGAGTGCAAAATCTTAACATGCGTCGCAGAAGATGAGGAGTTAGAAGTTGTCGAAGAATTAAATGGATGGGTCAAAGTGAATATTGATGATGTAACAGGATATGTTTGCGCTGATTATGTAACCATATACCAGACACTTCCTAAAGGAGTTACATTAAAAGAATTATCATATGGTGAGGGAGTTTCCAATACAGCAGTTGATTTGATTGAATACGCAAAACAATTCCTTGGAAATCCATATGTATATGGTGGAACCAGTCTGACAAATGGAACGGATTGTTCAGGATTCACTATGAGAGTCTTTGAGCATTTTGGATACAGTCTTAGCAGAACATCAAGAGAACAGGCATATAATGGTACAAGAGTTTCACTTTCAGAAATTCAGCCGGGAGATTTGCTGTTTTATAGCCATGGCGGAACGATTGGTCATGTAGCAATATATATAGGTGATGGACAGATTATACATGCCAGTACTGAGAGAACAGGCATTATTATAGGAAATGCATTTTATACAACACCTACATGTGCTGTAAGAATTATTAATTAATGATAGACAAAATAATGGAACCATGCTATAATATGTAAGGCGTGTGCCATGATAGAAGCGTACACTTGGTTATAGGAGACTCCGACCTGTTACTAAGCGTATAGCGATTATATATTAGGAGGAATTATCATGATTTCAAAGGAAAAGAAAACAGAGATTATCGAAAAGTATGGAAGACAGCCTGGTGATACAGGTTCACCTGAAGTACAGATTGCTATTCTTACAGAAAGAATCAGAGAACTTACAGAACATCTTAAAGTACATCAGAAAGATCATCATTCAAGAAGAGGACTTCTTAAGCTCGTTGGTAAAAGAAGAGGACTTCTCTCTTATTTGAAAAAGACTGATCTTGAAGGATACCGTAAGTTAATTGAACAGTTAGGAATAAGAAAGTAATATTAGGTTATTTTCATGGAGTTTCGGGGTGGCATTGAGCCACCCCATTTTAAAATTTTATTACCATTTACAGAAGAATTAAAGTTTTTTGTGAATCGTAACTAAATGCTATGTAATCATTGATATGCCGTGCGGACGAGTATCCAATTCCTTTATGTGAGATGTATTCTTATAAATGATTAAATTACCGAGGCCACTGAAAAGGTCATATAGAAATGTATGTTTTTTTCAGTGCTTTCGGTTCAATTATAGAATAGATTAAAAAAATGCGGGTTCAAGTTTAGTCTGCAAGGCGAATACAACAATAAGAAAGGGTGCAAATGTGAATTTGCAAAGGTAGAGAAATGTATAAGACTTATAGTATGGAAATTGCCGGAAAGCCATTAAAAGCGATCATAGGAAAAGTTGCTGCACAGGCAAATGGTGCGGTATTACTTCAGTATGGAGAGACTACGGTTCTTTCTACAGCAACAGCATCGGACAAACCGAGAGATGGAATTGATTTTTTTCCACTCAGTGTAGAGTATGAGGAAAAACTGTATGCAGTAGGTAAGATTCCTGGAGGATTTAACAAGAGAGAAGGCAAAGCCTCTGAAAATGCGATTCTTACATCACGTGTAATTGACAGACCAATGAGACCATTATTTCCAAAGGATTATAGAAATGATGTAACACTTAACAATATGGTGATGTCTGTGGATCCACAGTGCCGTCCTGAGCTTGTCGCTATGCTCGGAGCAGCAATAGCTACATCTGTTTCAGATATACCATTTGATGGACCGTGTGCCTCAACACAGGTAGGATTGATTGATGGAGAATTTATCATCAATCCGTCACAGGAACAGTGGAAGAATAGTGATTTGAATCTCACGGTTGCCTCTACAGGTGAAAAGGTGATCATGATTGAGGCTGGTGCAAATGAAGTTCCAGAAAATAAGATGATAGAAGCGATATATCTTGCACATGATGAAAATCAAAAAATTATCGAGTTTATCAATCAGATTGTTGAGGAGGTTGGTAAACCGAAACATGAATATACAAGCTGTGCGATACCACAGGAATTGTTTGATGAGATGAAAAAAACAGTTACTCCACAGGAAATGGAAGCAGCAGTATTTACAGATGAAAAGCAGGTTAGAGAAGAAAATATTAAAGTAATACAGGAAAAACTGGAAGAGGCATTCGCGGAAAATGAAGAGTGGCTGGGATTAATTGGTGAAGCATTATATCAGTATGAGAAAAAAACTGTAAGAAAGATGATTTTAAAAGATCATAAGCGTCCGGATGGTCGTGAAATTACTCAGATCAGACCTTTGGCAGCAGAAGTTGACATTATTCCCAGAGTGCATGGAAGTGCCATGTTCACAAGAGGACAAACACAAATTTGCAACGTTTGTACGTTAGCGCCTTTATCAGAAGCTCAGAAGATTGATGGTCTGGATGAAAATGAAGTATCAAAGAGATATATGCATCATTATAATTTCCCGGCTTATTCTGTAGGTGAAACTAAGGTGTCAAGAGGCCCCGGACGTAGAGAGATTGGTCACGGCGCATTGGCAGAAAGAGCGTTGATTCCTGTGCTTCCTTCTGTGGAAGAATTTCCATACACAATTCGTACAGTTTCTGAAACATTTGAGTCAAACGGCTCCACCTCAATGGCTTCGACATGTTCGTCATGCATGTCTCTTATGGCAGCCGGTGTTCCGATTAAGAAGATGGTAGCAGGTATTTCCTGTGGACTTGTGACAGGTGATACGGATGATGAGTTTATACTTCTTACAGATATTCAGGGACTGGAAGATTTCTTCGGTGATATGGATTTCAAGGTTACAGGAACAACAGATGGTATCACTGCAATTCAGATGGATATCAAGATACATGGATTAACAAGACCGATTGTGGAAGGTGCAATTGCAAGATGTAGAGAAGCAAGATTATTTATTATGGATACATGTATGAAACCGGCCATCGCAGAACCTAGAAAAGAAGTTGGAAAATATGCGCCAAAGATTGTTCAGATTCAGATCGATCCATCTAAGATTGGTGATGTTGTTGGACAGAGAGGTAAGGTAATCAATACGATTATTGAGAGAACAGGTGTCAAAATTGACATTACAGATGAAGGTGCGGTATCAGTTTGTGGACTTGATCAGGAGAAGATGGATGCGGCAGTTAACATGATACAAATCATCGCTTCTGATTTTGAAGAAGGAGCTGTTTATGAGGGAACTGTTGTCAGTATCAAAGAATTTGGAGCGTTTATTGAGTTTGCTCCTGGAAAAGAAGGCATGGTTCATATTTCAAAAATATCGAAGGAAAGAATTAACAGAGTAGAAGATGTTCTTACACTTGGAGACAGGGTAAAGGTTGTATGTCTTGGTAAAGATAAAATGGGAAGAATCAGCTTTGCGATGAAAGGTGTAAGATAACGAAAACAAAGTATACAAAAAAATCAGTAATTGACATTGACAAAGTGTTTTCAGCAAAAGTGATTTTAATCCATAAGGATTAAAATCACTTTTACAGTTTTGGTTGAATATGCATCATTTACAAAGGCGTTTTTTACAGTGATTTGTGAGCTGTTGATGAAATGTTAAGGAGGTTTTTTTATGAGGTTCAGACCATGTATTGATATACATAATGGAAAAGTGAAGCAGATTGTTGGTTCGTCATTATCTGACGTAAAGGATTATGCGTCTGAAAATTTTGTATCAGAAAAAGACAGTGCGTATTTTGCAAATTTATATAAGAAATATCATTTGAGAGGCGGGCATATCATCATGCTCAATCCAACTTCCTCAGAGTATTATGAAGAAACAAAAAAACAGGCACTTCTTGCACTAAGTACTTATAAGAACGGTATGCAGGTGGGAGGAGGGATTAATGATCGAAATGCAATGGAGTTTATTGAATCAGGAGCCTCGCATGTGATCGTAACATCATTTGTTTTTAAAAATGGGAAAATTAATTATGATAATCTTACAAAAATCAGCAACATAGTTGGCAAGGAAAAACTGGTTCTTGATTTGAGCTGCAGAAAAAAAGATGGTCGTTACTATGTTGTGACCGACAGGTGGCAGAGGTTTACCGACGAAGAAGTTAATTTTGATTTGTTGAATCGTCTCGAAAAATATTGTGATGAATTTCTGATTCATGCAGTAGATGTGGAAGGAAAAAATGCAGGTATTGATGAGAAAATCGCAAGAATTTTAGGTGAATGGGCTAAGATTCCGGTGACATATGCGGGAGGGATCAGTTCACAGGAGGATATCCAAAAACTGATGGAATATGGTGATTCGAAGATAGATTTTACAATTGGAAGCGCACTTGATCTGTTTGGAGGACAACTAAGTTTTGAAAGAATTGCTTTGAAATGGTAAAAAATGTCGCATTATACAAAATAAACAAGAACGAAAGGGAATGATAGTTGTAATAATCACAATTTTATATTAAAAATTACCCAAAATATCAAAGAAAAATTGTAAACATTATACAAACAATCTAATTGAATAGTATTAAATCTTGCAAAAAATGAACATTTGTGATACTATCTAAACAGTTATTGGAGTTTGTTGTGCGTGAGGCGACATATCCGGTTTCTATACAATTTACATTTATTATTTTTTTTATAAGAAGGAGAGATGACATAAAATGAGAAAAAAAATATTGAGTGTTGCACTTTGTGTGGCTATGGCTGCAACAGCATTGGTAGGATGTGGATCTAAGGATGATACTAGCAGTGACAGCAAGAGTGATTCAAAGAGTGATTCAAAGAGTGATTCAAAAGATGATTCAAAAGGTAAGAGCGCTGATGCTACATCAGGAAAAGTATACTTCCTTAACTTTAAGCCTGAGATAAGTGATGCTTATGAAACACTTATGAAAGCATTTACAGAAGAGACAGGTATCGAGGCAAAAGTTGTGACAGCAGCAGCAAACCAGTATGAAACAACTCTTAAGGTTGAAATGGCTAAGTCTGATGCACCTACACTTTTCACAGTAAACGGACCGGTTGGTTATAATACATGGAAAGATTATTGTGCAGATATGAAAGATACAGAATTCTATGATATGCTTTTGGACAAAGACAGCGTCATTGCCGATGGTGATGGAGTTTATGGTATCCCTCTCATGCAGGAAACATATGGTCTGATTTGTAACAAAAAGATTTTTGCTAAGTATTTTGAATTAGCTGGAATTGCTGATACAGGCTGTTCTTCAATTGAAGATATCAATTCATTTGAAAAATTAAAAGCAGTTGTAGAAGATATGCAGGCTCATAAAGATGAACTTGAAATCAAAGGTGTATTCTCAGAAGCAACAGTTGGTTCCGGTGAGGACTGGAGAATGACAAACCACTTATTCTGCTTACCATTATTCTATGAGTATAAAGAAAGAGGCATTTCTGATGCAGAAGAACTTGAATTCTCATATAATAAAGAGTACAAGAATATCTTCGATTTATATATTAACAATGCAACTGTAGCAAAAGCTGACGCTGGTCAGGGTAAAGTTGATGACTCTATGGTTGAGTTTGCAAAAGGAGAAGCAGCAATCGCTCAGAATGGTACATGGGCTTGGGGTCAGATTACAGGAACAGATGGAAATATCATAGAAGAAGATGATATTTACTATATGCCAATTTATACCGGAGCAGAAGGCGAAGAGAAACAGGGATTATGTACAGGTACAGAAAACTTTGTATGTATCAATTCTACAGCTTCTGAAGAAGATCAGGCAGCTTCCGCTGAATTCTTAAAATGGTTATATACATCTGAGACAGGTACAAAATTCGTTACAGAAAATTATGGTGTAGCTGGATTTGAAGGATTTGATAACTCAGCAGCAGCTGATGCTAACCCACTTGTTAAATTAGCGATTGAAGATGTTGAAAACTCAGATACATATACAATTACATGGGTAACAGTTACAACACCTAGCCAGGTTTGGAAAGATGAGTTAGGTGAGAACTTAAAGAAATATGCTGAAGGCAGCATTGAATGGGATAAGTTAGTAAGTGATGCAACAGCAAAATGGGCTTCAGAGAAAGCAGCAGCAAATGAAGAGTAATTTTCAGTAATATTTCTGAAATAAGCATGAAATAAATGCATTAAAATGTTCTGTCACTGTTATACATATTTGTAGAACAGTGACAGGACAGTAATAAAGGCAACTAAGAGGTGAGAGAGGCTCTATTAGCCTTTTCTCACTATTTTTTTAGAGGTTAATTAGGAGATGGATCATGAATAATAAAACATTAAAAAAATATTTTCCAATATTCGTTCTACCAACATTAATTGCTTTTATAATTGCTTTTGTTATTCCATTTTTTATGGGAATCTATTTGTCATTTTGCAAATTTACTACGATAACAGATGCACAGTGGGTAGGAGTAAAAAACTATGTTTATATCTTTAAGCAGGATGATGTGTTCTTTGAGGCAATGAAAAGGACTGTAAAGTTTACTGTTCTTTCCATGATTATTATTAATATAGGAGCGTTTGCACTTGCTTTGCTTTTGACAAAGAAATTACCTGGAACAAACTTGTTCAGAACGATATTCTTTATGCCGAATTTGATCGGTGGTATTGTTTTAGGTTATATTTGGAAAGAGACGCTTGATACAATTACAAGAAAATTGTTTGGATTTCCATTTACCCATTCAGGTCATAATTATGGATTTTGGGGACTTTTAATTGTTGTAGCATGGCAGTTGATGGGCTATATGATGATCATTTATATAGCCGGAATTCAAAATATTCCGGAAGATGTAGTGGAAGC
>CACYDA010000079.1 GCA_902773095.1 uncultured Lachnospiraceae bacterium
ATTTTTTTTCCCGGCATATCTTCTCAATTTCTTTTCTATATAGATAGCTTTCTGAAAAGAAAAAGGCCAGTGCATAACGTTCGTTTTTCGGATGCCTACAAAACTGGTTTTCCCATTGATCAGAAGTCAACATCAACGCAGGATCCAATACCTCAGTAACAGGAAATTTTCCACTATTATACTTTTCAAGTGTATTCTTGGCAGTTTTTTCACGAACTGAAACAAAGTCAAATTTCTCAATCAGCGGCAACATTATTTTTACTTCATGCGGACTCAAATCATCTCTCGCAATACTTGCTGCATAGGAAACCTTTGTACATTGCTTGTCTACACCCAAAAGGAAATAACCCGCCCTTCCTACATTGGGATTCCAGACTTGATCAGAACCACAAATCAAGCAATCATATTCATCCGCTAAACATGAAATATCCTCATCATAATAGATTTTTTCATTGGTAGTATACTCTTTTCTAAAATCTTCAAAAAGCTTTTTCCTGATACTCAGCTTTCCGCCAATTGCTCCTCTGCTTTTAAAAGAGCCGAATACCTTAACCATTATCTCAACTGGAGAATACTGTAAAGCTTGTTTGAATTTACTGGTATATATGATATTGGCACCTGAATGATATCTCACCAAGTCTGCTTTGATATCAGGAAAATTCTGTTCCAAATATGTTTTCAAAGCATACCCCTGCAAAACGCCGCCCCAATTGTCATTACCATGAAAAAGTGTTAAAATACCGATTTTCATTTTAAAACTCAATTCCCTTCAAAATTGCCTTATACTTATTTTTTCTTAATAAGTTTTAATTTGGCTATGATGAATTTTCGTTTTATCACTAATATAATTAATACTGTAATAATAATGGCGTATCTTATCAAGAATATTGTGTACGTCATAATCATAATGATCATCACAGCCAATACCCCAACAGATACTAAAACCAAAAATTTAATATTATAGATATTATTTACTCCCGGCAATTTCTGTTTTAAAACTATGCGATGAAAAAAATAATGCGCAAAAGCAAATAAAATATAGCAAGCTAATGTGGTATAACCGGCTGCATAATATCCAAAAATAGGAATAAAAATAAAGTTGAGAATAATATTTGCAACTGCTCCCGTACACGATGCAATAGTAACATATTTAGTTTTCTCAAAGTAAAATTCAATATTTCCAAATAATGGATAAAGAAATGTAAAAAATACAGACGCTGCCAGCGGCGGCATTACCCAGATTGCATCATAATAATCCTCTGTAGCAAATATCATGATAATTTCAGGAGAAAATGCCATTGCTATTACAGAAAGTGCCGCTATCAACAACAACAACAAATTAGCGATATCTCTTACTCCATCATATCTTTTATTTTTCAGTTCTTTATAAGTATACGGAATAAATGAACTGTTAATTGCATTGGTAAAGACTGTCATCATCATAGAAATCGCATATGCCACACCATAAATAGCGGCAAAATCATTACCACACATTTTTGATATCATTACACGGTCTGCCTGACTAAGCATGGTAAAAGATAAATAGTGAGGAATCAGCGGAAGATTAAAAGCTAAAGCAAATTTCCAGATATTTTTATCAAAAAATTTGCGGCCTTTCATTGCATTGAAAAAATAAAAAACCATTCCTACCGCTACTTGCACAAAAACATAGGACAACACTCTTGCTTCTGCCTTGTAGCTTGTACTGATAACCGCTAACACACCAAGTATAGGACTTCCAAAGGCAATGATTGCGGTAGTAATAATGATTTTTTTATACTTATAATTAAACCTCTGTCTTACCGACCAGAAATTATAAGCTGGCACAAACAGCAATTCTATAAACATGGCAACAATGTATAATGTATTCAAGCCAAGCATTTCATTCCAAAATGGAATGGCACAAAGATAGATAATGAACAATCCTATCGTAAAAGTGGTTGATAATCCCTGCATAACAGACGTGAATTTATCTTTCTCGTCCTTATACTTGATCATACCATTATTGAACACACCAGCATAAAGATTAAGTGTTGCGAATATTGTTATGATCTGATACCATGACTGATAAAGCGTATAAACACCATATTGTTCCGGAGTCAAAAGTCTTGTAAAAATCGGTGTTGATAACAATGCAATTCCTTTTTGAACAATATTGCATATCGTAAACCATATTGAAGCTTTTACAGGGGCCGGTAATGCACGATATTTATCGGATATTTTACTAATAGCCGTACTCATTGTTATCTTTACACCCTCCAACTGCCTCCCAAAACTCGAAGGCTTTGTTCATTTTATTAGTCATCTATTAATTATTAATTATTTATAATCTCTATTAAAAGTATGTTTTAGAAGGACTAATGCTACTCAAATATACTTTTATACCTTACCAAGTATATTAATAAGCTGCTCTTTTAATTGTTCCTGATTCTGTGGAATGTAAAATACGTCCGAATGTTCTGAACATAATTTTTTATCATATTCTATGATCTGTTTATACAAAGCATCTGGTGTAGAAGTACAGTTAAACAGCAGAAATGAAGGCGTTTTTTTCTGAAAAAGAAAATACGGATTCATGGCGGCATTAGAGGCCAATGTCACAAAAACAGTGTGATCAAAAGACTTATTTATCAGTATAACCTCCCACGGAATACTGATATTTGAATTGGTTCGATAACCTCTTTCGGAAAACCGGTTTGTAGGATTACGTGGATGTATTTTCACAAATATATTATCCTTTCCCACATATTCAGCAATACTCTCTACAAGTTCAACATCATCAATTTTTCTACCGTCAGCCGCATACGATTCCTCAAAGAATATTACAGAGGCTTCATAGTTATCTTTCAGAGAATAATAATCGAATACACGATTGATTGTTTCCAAACAAGCTCCCTTAAATTCCGGACAGATCTTATACAAATCGAATTGTGGTTTCCAAGACATAATCTCCGGATTAAATACATACAGAGCAGAAGTTTTAAAGAAAAGCTTACGTAAAAAGCGTCTTTTGAAATTAATATTGTTAAAAAAAGCACCTGTATATGCGGAATATGTGCTGAAGCCATCTTCAAACATTTCAATTTTCAGCTTTTTATTATTGTGCAGCAATACATTGCCAAGATGCATAGCAAACAATGAAAGACTTGCATATAAAAACACATCATAGGATTTATTTCTGCACTCACAATCAGAAACCAATACAAACGATCGTTTATAACCAGATATGGCATCTCTCAGTAGTTGTTTTTTGCTAAAATCAAACTTTCCTTTTACCTTCCATAAATATACATTTGAAAAAACGGTTTCTCTTTTCATACGTTCATACAAAGAATCAGACTGGGCTATTGTATCAGTAATCAGAATATCAATATTGTCTTCTTTATACTTTTCCTCAATGATCCTCATTGCCACTAAAATCTGATAAGAGGAACTGCACATTATAAGAATATTTTTTCTCATTTTTGTTCACTCCCTACAATATGTGCCGGTACTCCAACCAAAACGGCACCCTTTTCATGACAGGATTTTGTAACTACGGCATTAGCACCTATTATCACATTATCCGCTATGTAAATATTGCCAATAATTTTTGCTCCCACACCAATATCAACATTATCACCTATAGTTGGAGCACCTGCATCAAAATCACCCTTATTGCCTATACAATTATTGCCATGTAGCTGACAGTTCTTTCCTATCTTTGCATTCGCATTAACAATAATTGAACCATAGTGCCATATTTTCAAACCTTCATCAACTACATTTTTCCATAGTGTTATACCAAGCTTTGCACCCAATATATTTTTTTTCCTTTGGTTTATCCAATACCGAATCATATGACGGCAATTAAAATGGTACTCGGTTAACCGCAGCAACCGTACATATTTCCATAATAAATAGTCATGATCTTTAAGAATAAACAATTTTATACCCGATCCTCTTCTATTTCCCAAATACAATATTTTTTCTTTTTTCAACACTTCTGTCAAATCTTTTTTGGATTTTATCACTCATATCACCTTTGATTGTATAATTATTTAAATAATATAGCCATCATCGTACTTTGATTGACAGACGAAACGATTTTTCATATGATGATTTCAAAAAAGCTACTTTTATAACCGGAAGTAATAAACAAAAACCGGAGTACATAAACAATCCATTAAAATATGCCAAAAGAAACAACACAAGAAAAATCCATAATTTTTTTGTATCAGACGAATACTTAATAGCCGAATAAAAGAACAAGCCTAATCCTAATAAACCATATCCACACAAAATATTAACGAAGTCATTATGTGCATGAATACCAACATGATAAATAGTAAACATATAATTTCTGATCGAAGTTATACCTACTCCAAAAAACTTATCAGAAAACGGAAGCCCTTGATAATAATCTAAGATATTATTTGCAAAATTTTCACGTCCATTTGAAATGTCACCATTATCAATTGCAAGCAATGTTTTTCTTATCAATGGAATAGAGTAAATTATATCTGTAAAATACACAAAATAAACTGCTAACCCAACTACTGCTATTAACAAAATAGTCTTTATCGAAAAGGATCTGATTTTGAAATAATCAAAAAACAAAATTACTACCATTGCGAGCGATGCACTTCTTAC
>CACYDA010000080.1 GCA_902773095.1 uncultured Lachnospiraceae bacterium
AGAAAATTCGTTGTTATTTGTAATAGAAAAAATGACTTGACATATAATATTATATGGCGTATAATATTATAAAATTCATAACGAAAGGAGAATGCCCATGACATATCAATTGACAGCACCATTGTTGGATGCCTGTGTTTTGGGGATTGTTGCAGTAGAAGATGCATATGGATATACGTTGACCCAAAAGGTCAGGGAAATTGTAGATCTTTCTGAATCAACGCTTTATCCGGTACTTCGAAGACTGCAAAAAGATGGTTTTCTTACTACATATGACAAACCATTTCAAGGAAGAAACAGACGGTATTATAAAATTACAGGTGAAGGAAAAGAAAAATTACGGTTTTATCAGTCAGAGTGGCAGGATTATAAGAAGAAGATAGATCAGCTTTTAGTGGTTGAAAAGGAGGTCGGAGAATCAGATGAATAAATCAGAATATTTAAATTGCCTGGATAAGCGACTGAAAGGTTTACCGGCGGAAGATAAAGAGGATGCAATTCGTTTTTATGATGATTATATTGAGGAAGCCGGATTTGGTGAATCAAATGAGATTGAAAAAGAACTTGGTACACCGGATGAGGTGGCCAGAAAGATACTGGATGATTGTATGGATAAGCAGATTACAGTACAGTCAGAAAACCCGGGAGTGAAAAACAATTCAAAAACCATTTGGCTTGTATTGCTTGGCATTTTAGCTTCTCCGGTAGCATTTCCAATGATGATTGTGGCACTGGCTTTATTATTTGCACTGGTTGTTACCATGATTTCAATCGAGTTCGCAGTGGCTGTGACAGGAATATCACTTCTTGTATCTGGAATAAGTATGTTTCCTGCTTTGTTTTGGGCGGGGGGACTCGGACAGAAAATGGTGCTGCTTGGATTTATGCTTGTAGGTATATCAATCGGAATACTGATTTGCAAAGGCTTTTATAAACTTGGAGGCGTCATGGTAAGATGGGTAGTGAAAATGTACCGGAAGATTTTTAAGAAGCAGTAGAAAGAAGGTGGAAAAATGAAAAGTAAATGGAAAAAAGTTGAAAAAATATGTCTTGTTTTACTAATTGTGGGAATGATTCTGATCGGTGCAGGTGTCGGTCTTGGCGGAAAGATTTCGTTTCGTATCGATTTTAAAAATCATAAAGTGACTTTTGGTAATAATAAAGTGACTGGTGAAGAAGAATTGTCGGAATTTTCAAAATTGGTGATTAATTGTGATGAACCGGATGTGACTGTGGTTGCGGATGGTGATTCTTACCGTGTGGAATATGCTGTTAATGGTAAAAAACCGGCGATTACAATCAAAAATGGTGAGGCAACTATCAATGCAAAAGATAAGGGAAGTAGTTTTTTTATTTTTGATTTATCTTTTTTAACAGAGAAGACATATTTGATTGTTCATATACCTTCCGGTAAGAAACTGGAATCAGTGAGTGTAAAAGGAGATACCGGAAATGTAAAATTGGAAAATCTTGAGTCAGAGGATATTCATATTAACACCGATACAGGAAATGTTACATTGGATCATATAGAAGCATTAAAGTGCAATATGACTTCTGATACAGGTAATATTGTGATGAAGAGTGTCAAGACAGAGAGTGTTACAGCAAAAACCGATACAGGTAATATTAAATTGTCTTCTGTTGATATGAATGAACTGAACGCCAAGAGTGACACCGGAAATATTACTTTAAATGATGTCAGTATCAAGACGGCAGATTTAAAGACAGATACCGGAAACGTGAAATGTGAGATTGTAGGAAAAGAAAAAGATTACAATATAAATTTGAAAACAGATGTTGGAACGATTAAGGTTGATGGTAATAAACAGGGAGATCAGTATAGAAAAGAATCTGATAAGAATTATAAGATGGAAATTGATACTGACACAGGTAATATTACTGTGAATTTTGAATAATCTTTCATAGAATCTGAGGTTTGTGCATAAAAATCCCCCTTAAGCAGATTTTGGTTTTTCCTTGTCTGCTTAAGGAAAACTATATCAAAAAAACACACCTGCCGGTTTTAGTATCCATTTATCGTAGGAATCAATTGACTGGAGTTTTATTTTTCAAATCCAATCATAAGTCCTCCGTATTCCGCATAATAGCTGCATAATCCGGTACAATGATGGATCTTTATATCACTTTCAGGATAATCATTTTTGATCAATGACGATAATGTGTCAGCAGCATTCTGATTATAACAGTGTGCGATACGAACACTGCCACCGTTATATCCATAATGTTTCATTTCTTTAAAAATGGTATCAATTGCTTTTTTCTCTCCCCTGCACTTATCTAACAGTTTTAGCTGTCCATGCTCATCTGCAATACCTACCATTCTGATTCCGAGAATACCGGCAATTTTGGCAGCAGCATGACTTACCCTTCCGTTGTTTGCAAGATTGGTTAGAGACTGTAAGCTGAACAGCAAACTCGTATGAGTCTGATAGTCAGTAATCTTTTGGCAAATCTCATCATAAGAAAGTTCCTGCAAAATACATTCCTTTATTTTTTCGATAATCAGATACATCTCTGGTCCTGCTGACAAAGAATCAATGGTAAATACATGAGCATGAGGATTGTAGTTTTCATAATCCTGTTTAGCCTGTAATAAAGAATTGTAGCTTCCGGATAAGGCACTGGTAATCGTAATGGCAAATATATTTTCTGCGTCTGAAAACGCATCGAGCCAGTCATTTGGATTAGGGCAGGAGGTACTTGTCTTGTAGGATGATTTTTTGAGTGTAGTGATCATTTCTTCAAGATTTAAATTGTTATCATCAGTAAATTCATTTGAACCACACAAAATCTTTAGTGGTACCGTAGCGAATGCAACATCCTCTAGCCTTAACATATTAGAAGATGAATCGGATACAATTTTATATTTCATAATTTAAACCATGACTTTCAATCACATAATCTGCACTGAAAGCTGCAAACGAAACTGTAATAGTTGTGGTTTGCATTATTCCTTTCTCTGTTTTTCATTCATAAAGAGATTTCTTAGATAATGAAAGGGCTTTTTGCTCTTTGCCTGGAAAATTTCCCTAATATGTAATGTGTTATTATATTATATCGGTTAATAGAAACTTGTCAAGTAGTATTGAAAACTACTTTGCTAAATATATGAATTGACAGGATAGCAGGTGTGTGCTATAGTAATACAAAATATATGAATCTGCCACCGGGTAGAAGATGCATGCAGCATCCATTCGTACATCGTTAGGTCTTAGAAAATGTACGGGCGGATGCTTCTTTTTAATATATATAGAAAGGAAAGAGATGATTATGAAGCATAAGATGAAGAATAATGTGGAAGTTGAGAGGAAAAGTAATTTAATTTTTGGCTATTTTACAAAAGGAGAAAGTCTTTTATGGAGTTCTTCTATTATCATGATTATCATTTCGTTTGTCATATTTGACAGAATGAATTACCTGATACTAATTGATTCTATAATTGGTGCTACTTCCTTAATATTTAATGCAAAAGGAAATCCTTTTGGTCAGTTTTTGATGATAATTTTTAGCATCATCTATGGTATGACCTCCTATACATATGCGTATTATGGTGAAATGATTACCTATCTGGGTATGACTGCGCCAATGGCAGTTTTTGCTCTTATTTCATGGTTGAAAAATCCTTATAATGGAAACAGGTCAGAAGTGAAGGTTAATAGGTTAAAAAAGAAAGAAATCCCATTCATGATGATGCTGACCGTAATGGTAACAGTTGTTTTTTTCTTTATCTTACAAAAATGGAATACTGCTAACATCATTCCCGGTACGCTATCAGTCGCTACAAGTTTTATGGCAGTGTATCTGACTTTCAGAAGAAGCGCATATTTTGCATTAGCCTATGCGGCGAATGATGTGATTCTGATTGTTCTATGGATGATGGCTTCCATGTCAGATCTATCCTATTTGTCAGTAATGATGTGTTTTATTATGTTTCTGGTAAATGATTTATATGGATTTATCAATTGGCTCAAAATGAAAGAACGGCAATCAGCGTAAGATAAAGAATGTTAAGTGACAAATCAGAAGGTATATAAAGTGATTGACGAACTTATTATCATATTGCATAATAAGTTCATTGCAGAACAATGTAAGATATGGATTCTATCAAATAAGAGTGGAATGTGAGGTAAGAGATGGACTATTTAAAGGATTTTGCAGACCAAAAATACACCGTGTACATGATACGTGATGATTATCTGGCTGGAAAAAAACAGAATTATCATTTTTTTTGGGGACATAAGCCATCAGAAGATGGTTCGATTACGAAGAGTTGTCTAAGTCAGTGGTGGCATTGTGAATTTGAGATTAACGGACAAAAATATTCATGTATGGAGCAGTTTATGATGGCAAGTAAGGCAAGATTGTTTCAAGATGATGATATACTGAAAAATATTTTACATACGAGTGATCCGTATACAATCAAAGAGTTGGGAAGAAAAGTGAAGGGATTTCGTGAAGATCTTTGGAACAATCATAAATTTTCAATCGTTTTTTATGGGAATTATCAGAAATTCTCACAGAATCAGGAATTAAAGGAATACTTGATTGCAACGAAAGACAGTATTCTTGCAGAGGCCAGTCCGTATGATGCCATTTGGGGAATTAAAATGTCTGAAAATGATGTTGATGCAGAGAATCCGATGAAGTGGAGAGGACAAAATCTTCTGGGGTTTGCGCTTATGCAGGTAAGGGATTGCCTGATGGAAGATTTTATGTAGTTTCTCTTTACAAAGGCTCTTTGGCTCTGATATAATGAAAATATGACCAGGGAATATGACTTGTAAAATAGGACAGTAGTTTAATACCATTATGGAATGGAGAAAGAGAAGTTTTATGAGAAGAAAAAGTAAATTCAAATCGAAGGTATTATCAGCTGCATTGTGCCTGATGATGGTAATGAGCACAGGTTACACTGCTTTTGCAGCTGATACAGGTAAGTCATCTGAAACAGGTGATTTAACACTGAAAGTCAAAGTTACCAGTGGAACGGAGTATAGTGTTGATCTTACGTGGAATGATATTAGTACGGATACGACAAAATATGGATATCATATTTTGCGTAGTTCGGACAATGGAAAGACATGGGAAACCAGATCCAGTTGGAATGTGGGGGATGTGGTGAAAGTACTGAATGTTTATCCGAATTATTCTTCAAAAAATTATTTGATCAATTGGATGAGCCGTGTTGTTGACAGTGAAACAGGGCAGCCGGCAGGAAAAGGACTTTTTGAAATTGATACCGTACAGATTGATGATTATAACAAAAATGCTGACAGTTATTTATTAGATGAAAACGGTGAATACAAATATGATGTTATTTTCTTCGGTTCGTATGACAGTAATGGTGGAAAAGATCTGACAGAAGCATCCTTTCAATGTACGCAAAAATTTATTGACAGTGGACGAGGTGTATTGTTTGGCCATGATACGGTATGTCTGGTAAATACAACACAGGATCACCATGAAGTGTTTGCACAGTTTGCAGACCAGCTTGGAATTATTGCAACAGATTATTTTGAAGAACCGGACAGAACGAGTAAGGCAAATGTGGTTAAGACAGGTCTTTTGACAGGATTTCCGTGGTTAATTGAAGGTGAATTAGATATTCCTGCAACACATGTATGGGGACAGTATTCAGGTGGAGATCTTCCGTGTACAGTTTGGATGACTCTCCAAAATCAATATCCGGAACCATCTTCTGTATATACGGAATATGCTAAACGAGGACTTAAGAGAAATGCATATCTGGTTTCACGCAACCAGCTTGCCATGATTCAGACAGGACACAGCAATGGACAGGCTAGTGATGATGAGTGTAAAGTTTTTGCTAATACACTGTTTTATTTAAAGCAGCTGACAGTCACTACATCAGCAAGGGATAATTCATTTTATGATATTACCGCTCCACAAAAGCCGACAGTAAAGGTTTCTATTGATCAACTGAAAGGGGAGCAATACTCTGTTACGGCTGATATACAGACAAAAGATCTTGGTACGGATTACCAGTATCGTACAGAGGCAATCCCTTATGCAGAAGGTGACAAAGTGAATTCTAATATTGTGAATGCACAGGCTTTTTCCGGTCTGAAAGGATTTATCGTGATTACGACAGAAACAGAGGACAGTGCAAAGGATCTGATTGAATATCAGGAAGATGGAAAAACACTGAAAAATGTCATTGCTTCAGAAGATGGAATCATTGAGTATACGGCAGAATCATTAGAAAAAGATAAAAATTACTATTTGCATGTATTTGCAGTAGATTATGCAGGAAACTTCAGCGAAGAGACAGTCTATGAAATCGCTTCCGATGAAATATTGACCGGTAGATGGATGCAGGAAGGCCCGGGCTGGTGGTATCAAAATGTAGATGGAACATATCCAAAAGATACCTGGATGGAGATTTCAGGTAAATGGTATCACTTTGATGTCAGAGGATATATGATGACAGGCTGGTATAAGAGTGGCAATTACTGGTATTATCTGAAACCAAATGGTGCAATGGCAACCAATACATGGGTTGATGATGATTTCTATGTAGATGAAGATGGTAAGTGGGTTGAAGGCAAAGAAAAGGTAGAAGCCGGATGGAAGCATGACGAAAAAGGCTGGTGGTATGTAAACGAGGATGGAAGTTATCCAAAGAACCAGTGGAAGAAAATCGGCGAGAAATGGTATCATTTTGATGAAAACGGATATATGCAGACAGGCTGGTACAAAGAAGGTGATACTTATTATTATCTGAAAGAAG
>CACYDA010000081.1 GCA_902773095.1 uncultured Lachnospiraceae bacterium
CCCATTTTTTTGTGATTGTAACTGCACCGTTCTGTTTATTGATAAACACAAAATTGCCATTATCATTTCTTGTGATACCATCGATGGTAACTGCTCCTCGTTTGTCGATTGTAACAGAACGAATCGTACTGTCAACACCAAAACCGTAAGGCGCAGAGATTTCCTGTATCGTATACACACCCGACTCCATATTTTCATATGTAATCTGCCCACGTGAATTGGTAGTCTTGAAAGTATCTATATAGGTTCCGGAATCCGTTTCCCCCTTCAGTTCAAATACAACACCGGCAATTGCTTCTCCTGTTCCATATGCTTCCTTTTGGATTGTGAAACTGTGATACGGTTCATTATAAACAGAATACGCTCCGTTCAGGCCACTGTACAAAAGGGTATCATCTCCCTGCCCTTCAGTATGGCTGACTGCGATAGAAAACATATCATTATCCATCACATTAACAATGTAGACATTTCCATCCAGAATATGCGTATGGTCTGTATTGGTTTCACGCATGATATAAGTTCCGTACTCAATATTCGGGAAGGTAACCACTCCGTTTTCGTCAGAACTAGCATACATCATCACTTCACTGCCATATTTTGATGTACCTGTCAGCGAGAATCTTGCATCCGTGATAAACAATGCCGGATACACGATGTCACGCTTGTAAAATGAAATATTCGAATGAAGCCTTTGCTCATCTTCGATATTAAAATACACTCCTTCCAGTACACTGACTCCATCAAATGTAATTCCACCATTATTGTCTATTTTCACTATAATAGGGGACTCCAAAGGCAGATAATCCTCATTTCCTTCTATTTCCGTAAGTACATAAGTTCCCTTTTCGATATCAGAAAAATTAATTTTTCCGTTAATATCCGTCATCAATGTTTTGTTAACATTAGTTCCGTAATCAGACACTCCCACGAGACTGAAGGTAACTCCCTTAACCGGCGTCTCTTTGTCAGCACTGCTGACTTTTAGGATTCTGACATCTGCCATAATCCGGAAGTCAACTTCCGTATGTGCCTGATAGTCTAATTTTTCATCATCCGGAATGACCATTTCAGAATTGTTTGTCAAAAATTTAATTGTACGATAGAAGTATACATTATTATAAGTCTTCGGATTATCCTTTCCCGTGGTATCACTTGCCGGTGACTCCATATAAAGCAATACCGAAATAGATTCTCCACCGGACAGTTTAAAATCATTCCCATTTACATCTTTTCTCATATCGATTGCAATACCAGTCGCATTTTCAATGTCTCCAAATTCTTCTTGCACTTTCCAGATTTTCTCGTCAGTTTCCGTACGCTCTTCCAGATCATAATGTTCCCTGATATTAATATTTTCTATATCAGTATAATAAATCACCGGGGCAATCCCCAAAGACCTTAATTGTGCAGTATCGATTCCCTGCAGACGTCCATGCCAGTCACTGTTTTCCCCGTTCAGCACATAGTTTTCCAGTGAATCAAAAAAGATCATATTACCGGTCTCTGTTCTGTCAATGGAATTATAACGCAGCTTGTACATGTACAAATTGTTCTGCCGAACACTTGTATGATCAGAATAATTATAGTCTGTTGCGTTTTTAACCGTTTTGGTCAAGCCGGAATTAGCTGCAATTAACACACTCACTTTGCAGGAGCGTTCGGCGTAAAGAAATTTTTCTTCTGTTATCACGTCCGGATCGATATCCTTCATCAATTCGTATTCTGATATTTTACCACCATTATCCGGATACCCGTTTTCTATAGAATCATTACCGGTTTCAAACGCAACTGAGTTAAGAATCGTTTCACCATAGTCAATAATACTCTCCCATGGCCGGATCATTTCATATGTCAGAGATGCCTTTTTAAACTGCTCTTTAATCTTCACTACCAGCATCGTTCTACCCGTATCATGATAATTGACGATTGTAGAAACATCCAGTGCTGATTCATCCAATATTCCCGCTTCCGTACTGATGGATACGGTCGACAGATTTACTTCACTACCCATTGGAAGCAAGTCATAGAACGTTCCCGATTCCTGCGTAATATAATTGATTCCTTCATTAGTGGTATAGCTTTCAGAAACATCCACTTTCCATCCGATTGTAACAAGTTTATTGACAATATCATTATAAATACTTGTCTTATTCTTGCTGATAGAAGAATTGACAAGATAACCAATAAAATAATCACGTCCATTGATTTCTTTGTGGTAAAGCGTTTTTTCTTCACCATTCACTTCCTTCGTTACTTTATAATCACCCAGATTCGTAAGCCATGCCCGGTTGCTACCGAATGGATTATGATTAATACTTTCAAGAATCCGATCCGACCTTTTCACTTTACAAAAAGGAACTGTATCAATCACAGTGTAATAGTGATGATTCGATGTTATGATTTTATATGATGTACAGTTTTCTTTAAAATCAATTTTTCTATTCACCATACTGTCAACATAATTACTGTCATACCATAACTCACCTGTATAAAGATTATCTGTTGCAATCAGCTTCCATTCCGTATCATCTTCAAATCTTGCATAGAACGATAAGATATCCGTATCTGTCAAAGTTGGGGAAATTGTATCAAAATCCATTGTTTCAGAATTTAAAACGGCATCTTTAAAAAGATAACTATATGTAATATATTCGATTTCATAATCTTCCCAGGTCAGTGGTTCTTCCCCTTCGGGTATGGTGATTTCTTCCATATTGGTGGTAATGTCATCATTAAAATAGAACCTGTCATCCGTAACGGTATATGTTAAATCAACTTTTCCATAATTCTCCATAATACTCGGATCTGCACCCGGAAGAAGCGTATGTACATAGGCCTTGTTAGTAACGGTTGATATATAATACTTTACATTACCTTCTATAGAATCCCTTGCGCCTAAAACAAAATCCGTTAATCCGTAATCCGAAACATCCCAAGCTTTCTCATATGGAGACTCCGACCATGTTGTGTTGCCATATTTCCATGCATTGTATCCTGTTGTCGGGACTACAAATATCGGTTTATCATATTTAAACACAGCGGAAGCACTGTTCTGCGACGACACATCCTCACCATCTGTTGGTGTAACTGTCACCTTTACGCTGTTTTCCTGTGTATACTGTTCCATTGAATAGGATGATTTAAGATGTCTTGTCAGAACATTATCCGTACGGGTTCCGGTAAGCGTGCTATAACCTGATTCATTAACACTCGAATATGTACTTGTTCCAGCCAATTTATATCCGACGATTTCAGCATCGGTTTCTGAAAAAATATCCTCCAATTTGATAGAATAAGGCTGTGTCGCATCAATCTTACTGTTAACGCTCCATTCCAGATAATAATATTGGTTAGCATCTTCCGGCCTTTCACCCCATGCCGGATTCCATGACACGATGCGGTAATCCGGAGCCTTTTTCTCTACACTCGTCAATTTTGCATCGGTATCAATATATACCTTTGGTCCATCTGCCTGCTCATTTGCCACAACACTTCCCTGTTCACTCAATGTCACCGAAATATGAGGGGCATCTGTAGGCACTCCATCCGGATATTCAAAAGTACTCCTGTTTGTTTCATATGCAATATCGATATATCCTGATGAAGCAGAAGAAATTTTCCTTGCATTCGTGATGACAATACTGTCTCCCGAAACAGTGTAACCAAATTCATTATAAGCGTTCTGTCCGGCACCCTGAATGGCACTCAGTTCCGGTACGGATAAAACACACAAATCTGCATAATAACCGTTACGTGCTTTTAAAATATGTCTTGGAATCACAATTCGAATTGCACCCGCTTCAATATTTTCCTCGCCCCTGAATCCATATTCGATACTATAGACAAACTCATGTCCTGCTATAGAGTCCGTCGGTTTCCAAACATATTTTCCGTCCTCATATTCAGCTCCTGATTTGAGATTCAATACAAATCGGTCAATCCCCAGTGACTGCGCCGCTTTTGTCATCATGATCATCCCCATGTTGGTGATACACGAAAAAATGACAGTCACAGTAAGAATATATGCTATGATCCTTTTCCATTTTCTATATCTTTTTATACTCATCTATTTTATTCTCCTTCTTGCTTATTCCTATACACCGAAACACCTGCCATTACCCCTACTGTCAGGATTCATTTTATGCCTGATCGGATTCACAGTACAGTGCTTACAGCACTTCCCACCTTCCGTTACGACTTGTTCCATTCCTCTTTATTTTTTTAAATTGTTTTAACTTTTGGATATAATATTTTACTCTGCCTGCAGACCATCCAAGTTTCTCTGCTAATAGCATATTAGTCATATCAGGGTATTCTTTAATCAAATTTAATAATATTATTTCATCTTGAGATAACTTCATTTGGTCTGATTGGCCCGATTGGTCTGATTGGTCTGATTGGTCTGATTGATTAGTCTGACCGTTCTGACCAAAATCAAATGAATATTTTTCATCCAACGGAACAATAATTCTAAAAACATCACCTTCGACAAATTCCGGTAACATTCCCGAATAATATTTGCTATATTTAAACAAATTGCGTACACCAGAACCAAGCTGGTCTGCACATCCGATATTTCTAAAGAAAGACGCAATAATCGGATTCTTCGAAACCGGCTCTAGGTTATCCTCTGTAATGAAACCATCACCTAATGCACGATTGGCGTTTTCAACATACATACGCTCTTCTTCAATCACAAATTTCGCTGTATAACTGCTGGTAAACTCCCGATGCATCAAAACATTACTTACCATTTCTCTCAAAATAATATTTCGCAGACTTTTATTCACATCATTTTCCAAAAAGAATTTGTCCGGCAGATGTTTTTTACCAAAGTCCATAAGCCTGCTATAACTCTCAATTAAATTAGTCTTTATAACTTCTCTGTCATCATATCTATCTATATTCACCTTGCGAACAACGGCATCAGTTACATAAGCCGGAGCAACATTGAGTATGACATCATCTTTTCCTAAAAGCATAATAGCTGCAAGATTGAATCCTTCATCACCTGTTGCAATATCTCGTCCATATAATCCGGCACTCTTTAACAACTCTGCATCATCCATAGATATCCATGGATGTGTTCCACCAGCGTGATTCTGTGCCATAATTCTTATCTTTGGCAGCAAATCCAGTCGCAGATCCTCAAATTTCGCATATGGATATATCTTCTTTTCCGTAAAAATATTCTGTTTGCGAATATACATTTGCGCTATCGCTCCGGTAGCTGTTATCTTAACATCAGCATCATCAACCCTGTCATAAATGACCTTTTTATAACTGTGTACTTCCGAGCTTGGCGGAACATGAATATGAATAATAGTATGAGCTTCATCAAATTCAATTATTTTCGGAACTAAATATACCGTAGGAGAAAACAACGCCTGATTACTCACTACCTTAATAAAATTCTTAATCATATCCGATACCGCATTCTTCGGGACACCTGAAACTGTACCATCATTCAATACGCCTAAAAATAGATCTCCACCAAAACGGTTCAAAAATGAACATACGGTTTCATAGGTATCTGATTCAATTCCATTTCCGCAACGCTTAAATTCAACTGCTACGGTTTCTCCTATTTTCAGCATGGATTGTATTGTAGTTAAATCCATATTGAATCTCCTTTCATCCTTTTCCATATCTTTTATACTCATCTATTTTATTCTCCTTCTTGCTTATTCCTATACACCGAAACACCTGCCATTACCCCTACTGTCAGTGTTGCCAATAACGCAACTGCCATAGCAGCATCCGAAACACGTCTCATTGTTTTCTGGTATTTTTTATTTTCCTCATTTTCTATCTCTTCATCTTCTGTTTCGTAATAATTAATCCTTGATTTCACAATAATCTTTTTTGTCTTTGTCGTTTCTTCTTCGGTCTCGGCTTCTTTCTTCTCTTCCTCCTGTGAATCTGTGGTATCTTCCTGTGTCGTCACTTCATTAGCTACTGTTGTGATCTGTTCTGTTACACCCGCCGTTGTCTGTGTTTCTGTCGTTACCGTCTCAGTATTCGGAGCATCTTCATCATAATCATATGCGTCATCATACTCCTGACTTGTCTGCTCAGTCACCTGCATAATCTGCTCTGGCGTTTCTGTTTCATACGTTGAATAACTCTGACCTGATGACACTCCTGTCCCTGAATAGCTGTCACTTGCTGTTGCAGAATTCAAATCAAAAAATTTCACTTCATATGAGACATTTTGCCTCAATCCTGTCATTTCTACAAGGTAAACATCTCCCGGCTGGTATGAACTGACACCATTCGGCCTGAAAATAATACATCCCGGCATTCCATACCATTGGTTATCTACATAAAAATCACCGTCAGAGTGGGTGCTTGAAAAACTCCATGTTCTTCCGGTATTTACCAATGTCAGCTTCACATGGACGGAATTGTAATCTACTTCATACCCCATGGTAATACTCCATGGACTGCTACCGGCAAAATAAGATGTCGGCATCACCTGCGCCGGCCATGCAATTCCATAATAATCTGTTGCCGCTCCAAACGAATCAAACACATACATAGCAACATAATAGTCAGTTTTTCCAAAACCGGTCATTTTCATTGCCGGATTCAACATCCAGCGCCGGTGTCCCAAAATTGATATATTGTAGTTGTCGGAATCAACTACCCATCCATCTTTGATTGTGGCTACTAATGTCGGATATCCCCATCCTAAATTAGATGAACTTGTACCGGCGAATCCTGTCTGAAACAAATCATCACTCATCCCCGCCGGCTTTGTCGGTGTATGCTCCATTCTTCCATTCACAGCGTCGATTAATGTTCCTGCCTGTACCATCCTTACATATTCCTCATTTAATGTCACACCGTAAGGAACTCCCGCCACATATCTGATGAAATTCAGCGTTTCTAACGCCCCCTGCATTGTCTCGTCGGATAACCTTCCCGGTGCATAAGGTGAAGTTGTGACCGGTGTCTGTGAATATGTCACACCATCATAAAATCGCAGGCTGTTATAATACGCCTTAATCTCACCTTCATTGTGATATTCTACATTCATTCCTTCTGAAGCATATAATACTATCCCACTTTGCATTCCGCACATAATCAAAGCTGCAATCCAAATAATAACGATTTTTTTTCTTTTGATGAATGTACAAAGTATCCTTTTTTTACCATACTGTTCCATAAGCATACCTTCTTTCTATTAACACCAACATCAATTTATTATAATTTTTTTCACGAACTAATTATATTAATCATACCATTTTTATAAAAACATATCAACATTTTGATGTTTTTTTAAGAATTTATATGCAATATCATGCTTCTCTACGCAGAAAAAACAAGCTGGGATTTTTCAGCTTGTTTCTATTACTGTTTCTTCCTGTTCGGATGAGTTTATATTAAGTATGGTTATGATAATCTGCATAATACTTACTATAAAATGAAATAAAAGCAAAAGAGGATAAGCGAAAGCCAAAATTGCAACAATCAATGCCATCCCCATTATGGGAACAACTGAAAAAGGAATAAAAATAACTGTCGCCATTAGTCCTACTCCCGCCATTAAACACGTCCCCGCTAATGGTCTTGCAAAAGCAAAAACAGGACCGACTCCCAAAATCGTACAAAGCATAGCTGCAAACATAATCGCTACCA
>CACYDA010000082.1 GCA_902773095.1 uncultured Lachnospiraceae bacterium
AGTATTATTGTTACTATTGTTTGTTTTACAAAACTTTACCGGAATGTTATTGAGAAAATATAAATCAGACGTATTTATTTGAATAGAATGTATTATTTTAATTGACGCAGTTTTGTTGAAATGGTATACTAAAATTGGTATTGTATTAAATTTTATACAATAATCGTGAAAGTATACCATTTTTGAATAATATGGATGGAAAGAGACAGGCTGTAATAGATTGGAATAATTTGAGGTGATTGTAATGAGAGAGATGATGATGAATAAGCACAGTGTGGTAAAAAAAGCAGTGTCATTGCTTCTATTTATTACACTGATTTTTTGCAATATGGATTCTTTTATCCGGGCAGAAGATAGTGAAGAGAGTACTGGAAGTTTTTTTGAAGGCAATACATTGAATGGTTGGCACGCAGAGGTGTTGTGGGCAAACGGAACAAGGGAATTTCATATGCATTCGGACAAAACCGAGACAGTGGATGCAAAAATTGTAGTGAATTATTATGCGCCATTGTCAGCGATTACAAAAGATTATGGGATTGGTACCGTCAAATTTTCAATTCCGGATATTGGAGGAGTGAAGAGAGAAGGAACTGCTTTTAAAGCAATCACTGCGAATTCCGGTTCAGATGCAATGTGGAGCTGTGAATACGACGTATTAACGCAAAGTTATGTATTTACCAATAAAAAAGTGATAGAAGCTGACAAGCCTTTGTCGGGCGGTTTTGAAATTATGTGGAAGTTGTCAAGTCGTGACTGTAGTAGTGGATATTCCATTGATTTTAATCCAATCTTTTCTATCGAAAATGACAGTACTGTGATGTCAGAAATGGAATTTACATGCGATACAGAAAGAGACTATTATTATTTACAGATCGAATCAGCTTATCTTACCTATAATGAATATCTGGCTAATCAGAATAAGCACATCGGTGATGACGATTATGTGAATCACTATGTGACATATAACTATACTACTAGATTTAACAGGATGATCCGTGCACGGGCTTCTGAGCTTAATACCTATTTTGTCAAGGTCTTTTTTGCTGATGAAGATGCCGTGACAGATGAACAAATGGAAAAAATCATTGTTCAATATGCAGATGAGGAAGGAGATCAGGAGTTTTATCTTACGCAGATTGAAGATCCCTATTCCGCTGCCAATGAGATGGTATGGGGATTTTACCGTTTTGTTGATAAAGAATCCGGTGCCCTTGAGGATGATACATTTAAACTTTCCTATCCGGATGAGTTGGTCGGGAAAACAGTGAATCTTCAAAGTTTTTTGAAAGTACATTATCTTGATGAAGAAGAGAATGTCTGGCATACGTATGAGTCAACTGTCCAGGGGGAAAAGCTGGATGGTGAGGGCAGAACCGGAATCAATATTTATAAATTTGAATATGAAAATGGTAATTTTTCGATGGGTAAAGGGTGCCAATATGAGAGTGGAAATATGAATTATCCAGCGACAAATGAAGGCTCGGCCCCTGCAATTGCCAATAAACTTTTGGCAAAAAACATCTACAACAATACAAGTGTGACATTTGTGCTTGCCGGCAGGTACAGATTGTCTACAAATGTATCAGCACCGTACCATGTGACGGGAAATAATAAAAAAATGTATACAGCACAAGGACGACAATCTGCTTCTGAATCCGGTGATATTGGTGGCAGTGATGTGAATCTTGAAACAAAATTTGACATGGTTCTTGGAGATGACAGGCTCACGGTTCTTTTGAATGATAATACTTTCAGGATGCTTGAAAGTGATGAGTATACGATGAAACAGCTGGTGTATCCTGCAGACAATTATGGATATGATTATGAAGTTTACATTTCGACGGTAGGATATATAAGTGAGAATGATGCTGTAGCAAAGAAGACAGACTACTATAAATGTGGAGAAGGAAATACAAAAAAACAAGAGATTTTTGACTTTTCTTCCGTACCCGGGGGAGTGAAGGCGGTTTATGTGAAAATCAAAAATATCAAGAATAATGACTACTATACGAAATACAGGCTGAACATAGAATTCAATATTGACGAACAGAGCGAACTGGCCAAGGATGAAAGATACAGAATCAATACTACAGAAGGACGTATCACTAATATTGGATTTATGAGAGCGTATAAGGCTGATACAGATACAGAAGTATTTTCAGTCGGAGAAGAGTCATTTGTAGGAGCTTTTACTGAAAAGTTCAAACAACTGGACAGAGATGCTTATGGAAAACTACTATATCACAGTATGTCCAGTGTGTATCTTAGGGACATTATTACCTTAATCTCCTCGAATACAACACTTACTTCGACGGAAAGAAATAAAGAAGATGGTGGTGGTTATCAGATTTCAATTGATTCGAAGGGAACAATCAAGGCAGATGATGGAACGTTAGGTTCTCTTGCAAAATTCTCTGTCTATGTAAAGATACCGGAACTGCTTGATATTGATGAGTTTTTGGATGAAGTTACTTTGAAAGATTGTTCAGCTTATGATATACAGGGAAATTATATTGATACCTCAATCTTTTCAAATAATGTAACATACCGAATTTTTCGTTTGGAAAATGGTGAAAAGGTTGTGACTGCAGATTTTGATTTTTCATTGGATCCTCTGGAGATTTCTTCATTGACATCTGTTTCCATCAACATTCCTTCGGTATTGTCCTATACAAATTATAAATCATCATCACAAAATACGTATCGGGTTGATACCTATGTCATGATACAGGATGGAGGTATCAGCAAAATTGTTGCCGCTTCCAATAGCTCAAACAGACAATATGCGGATACAGACAGATATGATTTGAACAGCAATCGTATTACGTCAGAAGTGGTGGCAGGTTCTTATCATACAGTATCCTATTCAAAGACAGTTAGCGAATGGAATAATATTGCAGAAAAATTCGTGAAATCATATCGTGATGAAACATGGCAATATACATATGAAAACGGTCAGTATGTATCGCAGACAACAGTGAATGCAAAAGGTGAGCATTTTTCGGAGGAAGCGAATAAACGCGCAGAGTATTCTTACAGGTTAAGTGTTGATCTTGGACCATCATCAAGGGAAATATATTTTTGCGATGTACTGGAAAGAAGTCTGAATGACAGCGCTGCAGCGCTAGAAGGTGTGGATGCTTCTAAACGGTGGTATGGTACACTTAAAAGTATTGATGTTACATACGCAAAAAATCAGCTTCATTTAAATCCCATCATCTATTATTCGACGACAGATGACACGTATGTAGAATCAGGGACATCAAGTGATTTTACCAGTAACCTGAATCAGTATTTTGTGCAGGCGGATTATAGTGGAAATGTATGGGAAATACCGGAAGGAATAGATGTGAAATCATTTGTCATATATTTTGATACGTCAGGTTTGACACAAGATAGTGTTTCTAATGTCCAGCTATATTGCATTGCAAATCTTGAGGCACCGGAAATTGATGATGAAAATGATGTACGTTTGGGTGGATATGCGATCAATAATTATGATGTGCATTTTACAAGTGGTACGATCGAGAATAGAGAAAACCTTAAATCAGCAAATGCAAAAGTGAAGCTGCTTGCACCGGTGATCCTTCTTACAATGCAAAAAGTGGATAGTAGTACCGGAGCTTTTCTTAGAGATGCCACCTTTTCGTTTTTTACGGATCCGGATTGTATGAATCCGGCAACAGATTGGACCGGAGCAACAACAGCTCAGAATGTAAAAGTGAACAGGCTGGGAGAGCTGGTGATTGATACACTGAGACCGGGAACCTATTATTATAAGGAGATCACATCACCATTGGGATACAAATTGGAAGATGTGAAACCTGAAGGTGGTTGGCCATGCGTTGTTTTAAATGATACTGATTTGTCATATAAAGATGATTCGCATATTAATCTTGATTATTTATCAAATGAATTTGTGATTAAAAATGACAGACTTACCGGAACCATTGTATTTACGAAAAAGGATGCAGATGATGGTACGGTTCGTGGATTGCAGGGGGCTGTTTATCAACTGTATCATTCAGACGGGACTATGGTAAAGACGGATGCAGAAAATGATTATCTTAATCCTGACAGAGTTTTACCGGAGGGTACAACGGTTAAAACGGAGTTCACAACAGATGAATCGGGAAAAATCACCATAACCGGACTTCCTTGGGGAAGCTACTATCTGACAGAAATTACACCTCCTGCCGGATATGAACTGAATACAAATATTGTGAATGTGAATATCAACAAAAATGTTAATATAGCAGAGCAAAATGAAAAGAAAATGATCCTTGTCTATCCAAAGCAGGAGGACAGCGAGCTGACAGCTTCCATTAAGCTGACGAAGTATGACGAAGACAATCTGAAAGGACTTGCCAATGCCTGGTTTTCACTTGAGAAAAAAAACGATGGTGAGTGGAATACAGTCAGTGGATATGAATACTTGAAAACGGCATCCAATGGTACATTAACTGTTCAGGATTTGAAATTTGGCGTTTACAGATTTAAAGAAATAGTAGCACCGACAGGGTATGTTCTTGATACGAATGATCTCTATTCAGAGGAGATTGTGTTAAATTCATCAACAGTAGGTACTACACAGACTGTTAGAAAAGGAAATAAACGGATCAAAGGTTCGGCAACTCTTCAAAAAACCAGTGATGACGGTATTCCGTTAAATGGCGCAAAGTTTGATCTCTATAAGGTGGAAGGAGAAATCGATCCAAGCGGTGTGATCATGGAAAATGGCACAGTGAAAGATGCTGCTTATGGCGGTGCATGGTCCGGTGATGCAAAAGATTTGCCAATGAAACTTCAGATGACAACAACAGTGGCAGATGGTCAGGGAGGAATGCTTGAGACAATCACAAATCTAGATTGGGGAAGGTATTATTTTAAAGAAGTATATTCACCGAGTGGATATGAAATGGATGACAAAATCTGGTATTTTGAAATAACAGCTGAAAATGCTGCCATTATTAATGATAATACGAAACCGGTAAACAACCGTAAAAAGGGTGAAATCGTACTCAATAAAGTATCTGCTGAAAATATTACAATCGATGGTAAAACGTATGCTGCAGGTGATCCAATCAAAAATGCAGAATTTGTATTGTATACATCCGACAGTAATCCTGTTTTTGTGAAACAAGGGACAAAGACAGTCGGTGCAGAGGAAGTAAGCTGCTATTCTGTATGTGATCCCGGTGAAACGGGAGCTACGCTTGTGATGGTGAGTGGAGAAGATGGTAAAATTCGAATTGATGGGATCCAATGGGGCGGATATTATCTTGAAGAGGTGAAGGCACCAAATGGATTTGCCATTGCGGATAAGGTTCGTTTTACGGTGAATGCGATGAATTGTCTGTCAGTCCAGGAGTTGGAATGTGAGGATAGAAAGATGGAATGTCTGATCCGCATTGATAAAAAAATTGATACCAAATACGAGGAATTTGGGACACCATCTTTTACATTTAAGATTACAAGTAATGATCATGCATATGACTATACAAGCATGATCACTCTGTCAGGAAGTGACATGGAGGGCTCAACTGTTGTACGTGTTCCTGCGGGAACTTATACAGTAAAAGAGGTGAATGTCGGCAGATATGAAACAACAAAACTGGAATATATCAAGGAAAACACGACTGCCACAGGGTTAAAAATTGGTGATGAGACGATTGATCCTGAGAGTGGGAATTTGTCCAGAGATGGGGAAAATGTGTTTGAATTTACGCTTAGATCGGAGGGAAGCGAACCACAGAAAGCAGAAGTGAAATTTACGAATCAACTGAAGAATTACAATGGGTTGGGTCATACCGGCGTGGCAGCCAATATCATACCAAAAGAGCGGAAAATTACAGGTTTTCGTTTAGAACTCATTAATCAATATATCGATTGTGATAATGCATCAAGTCATAGTTACACAATTAGCCATGATATGCTGAAAGGTTATTTGACTTATGATGATGGTGAAAGCACTGAAATGACACAGGAACAGATGAATGACATAACTCCTGTGACTTGGACGGTTGATAATGGTTATTCCAACGCCGGTCAGTCGCAAATGCTTTCGGCTGATTTTCGGGATTCCTCTTCCGGAAAAAAATACAAGGCAAGTTTTCTTGTTACGGTGGGACCATATAACACTGTTGAATCCCAGAAGGTCATTTTTTACAATGATAGTGAAAATATTTCTGTATTTTATGTGGATGGCAAACAGATTAGTGTGAATACCGCATTTTACAATAATAATGATGATGGTGACAGTAAAATAGCTGTATCCGGCTCGTATATAGAACCGACTGTTCTGGCAGGTGAATATTTATTTGGAAAATGGGTAATTGTAGGTGCTAATATAGACGGACTGGTGGGAAGAGAATTATCTCCGACGGAATCTGCAGTCACTAATCTGCTGAGGGATGAATATGAGAATGGTCTGCGTGAATTGGAACTTCGTGCAGTAATCAACGGAATGTCAGTGGATTATGATTATACAGGACAGGTAGAGACATTCATTGCCCCGAAAGATGGAATTTATTTCATTGAGGGCTGGGGTGCCCAGGGTGGTGATTCGAAAGGTTCGGCTAGCTATCCTCAGACTGATCCGACAAAATATTATGATGTAGAAGGAGGACGTGGTGGATATTCATATGGTTATGTATATCTGCATGCAGGAGATGAAATCTATGTCGCTGTCGGTGGAAAAGGAAATACCTTTTATACAGAATATGAAGATGTTGTTCATGGCAGCAAAATTGGTGGATTTAATGGAGGCGGCAACAGTGTTGCTCCTGACGGCTATGGTGCAAGATACTATTATATAGGTGCCGGAGGTGGTGCAACACACTTTGCATTGACAAAGAAAAATACCGGAGTTCTGTCAGATTATGCGTCCGCCAGAGCTGATGTTTTGCTGGTGGCCGGAGGTGGTGGCGGCAGTTCTCTGTTTGCTAATTTTGGTAAAACAAATCCTGGTGATCTAAAATTCTGGCATCATGGAAATGGTGGTGCCGGAGGTGGTATTGCAGGTTTTAGTAATAGTAACAACGCAAGTGGCGATGGTGCCACGGGTACCATAACAGTTGCCGGTGGAACACAGGAAAGCGCTGGAAAGAATGGCTCCTTTGGTGTAGGAGGCACAATAACCGATCAGACGTGGGGCGCCGGCGGAGGCGGAGGCTGGTACGGAGGCGGAGCTTCTTATCTACAAGGAGGCGGAGGCGGTTCCGGTCACGTAAATGAAGCGTCTCTTATTACCGGTGCAACCATTGGTGGCAATGAAACTTTCTTCGCACCGGCCGGTAACCTTGAAACCGGGCATGCAGGTAATGGATTTGCGCGTATTACTTATGTCAAAGACGGTCAGTTTAATCTCCGGTATAGCCGGACTGTTAATCAGTTTACGGCACCGTTTTCGGGCTACTATAAGCTTGAGGGCTGGGGAGCCGCAGGTGGTTCAAGTATGAGAATTGATGATAATTACCCTGAAGTATGGTCAGGTGTTGGAGTTACTATGAACCAGTATAATACAGCATACGAGGTAGAAGGCGGTAGAGGAGGATACTCCAGCGGATATATTTATCTTACAGCTAATCAGAAAATATACTATGCTGTCGGAGAAATGGGTAAAGGATTTTATCAGAAAGATAAAGAATTATTTGCAACAGATTCCAAAGGTAATACATATGGAAAAGTAATAGGTGAAGTGCTCCATTCACCATTCAACGGAGGAGGAAACTGTGTACTGAATGATGGACAGGGATATGCTCATATTGCTTCCGGTGGCGGCGCAACACATTTTGCATTAACAAAAGACGGATCAGGAATTCTAAGCAGTTACCAGAATGACAGGGGAAATGTGCTTCTTGTAGCTGGTGGTGGAGGAGGTTCAGGTACCTATCTCCATCTTGGAACCCAGTATTGCTACTTTGGCAGAGGTGGTAGCGGTGGAGGCCCTGAAAGTCAGGGTAACTATGATAACTATACATCGAGAGATGGATATGTTTATAGTGCAAAGGGTTCGACATTAATTGGATCAGATTCCTCCTCATTAGCTCCTGGCAGCTTTGGTCAAGGAGGCTCAAATAAAACTACCGGAGGCGGTGGTGGTTATTTTGGCGGAAGTACCGCTGGAGGCGCAGGTGCTGCAGGGGGTTCCGGATACGTGAATACAAATTATCTTTTAAATACCGAAAATATTAATGGTGTGTTCTATGATAAAGTATATGAAAACAGATCATACTCTGTTTCAACCGGAAGCTATGTTACTTCTGACGGATTAACTGTAACGCAGGAGAATATCCCAACATATCCGGGTGCCATAGTGGATAGTGGTGTTGTAGGCGCAGATTCACAGGATAAAACAATGATTGGTAATCGCGGAAACGGATTTGCCCGTATTACATATATCCCTTATACCGAAGCGGTGGAATATGGTTATACAGGATATGTACAATCCTTCACAGCACCTGTAACGGGCAAATATAAGCTTGAGGCATGGGGTGCCCAGGGAGGAAGCAGCATTGATACCGATGTACCACATAGTCCTGTTCCATCAGATTCTGTTCTGGAAAACGGACAATATCATTCCGTTGAAGGAGGAAAAGGCGGCTACTCTTATGGTGTAATTTCACTCAATCAGGGAGAGACAATCTATTTAGCTGTAGGTGGAGCAGGAGAACATTTTGAACAATTAAATGAAAACGTAACTGATGCAAAGATAATTGTTAGCGGTGGTTACAATGGAGGCGGTGTTACAACGTTCCAAAGAGTAAATTCAGGTATACATCGTATGTCTCTCGGTTCAGGAGGGGGTGCTACCCATTTTGCTACTGCAAACAGAGGCGAACTTAAGAATTATTCAGTTAATAAAGATGATGTTCTCTTAGTTGCAGGAGGTGGAGGCGGTTCCGCATTCTCCTTATCAGGCAGTGGTGGTTGGATCAATCAGGGGCAAGGTGGCGCCGGAGGTGGATTAGAAGGTTTGCCGAGTATAAAAGGAGCAAATCTGGATGGCAGTAATAATGGACGTACTCCTGCAACCGGCGGAACACAAACTGCCGGAGGAACAGGTTTGGCAAGTGGAGGTTTTGGTATAGGAGCCGGCACAACCGGAAACGATTACGCAACCGGAGGCGGGGGCGGCTGGTATGGCGGTGGAGCTCAAAGAATCCAAGGTGGTGCCGGTGGTTCCGGATATTATAAAGCAGACCGGCTTGAAAATTATGGTACAATAGCCGGTAATCAGTCATTTAAGTCTCCAAACGGAGAGGATGAAACCGGACATTCCGGCAATGGTTATGCAAGAGTTACCTATTTAGATTCATAAAAATGAAATGTGAAAAATGCAGCCACTGATTAATGAAAAATCAGTGGCTGCCAGGGTTGTTTCATGTAGAAAATTAAAAATGAATATTTGCCTGATTTTATTAAGGGTTATGAATGTTATAAAAAGTCATTCATACCCCTGACTTTGTGTTACTTGAGAATGTCGAAATTGAATTATTGGGTAAAATAAGTTATAATATATTGTGGTTATTATCAGATGGGGAAGCAAGGAGGTAGAAATGAAATTTTGTAATACGTGCGGCGCATCTGCATCTGATGATGCAATATTTTGTTCAAATTGTGGAACATCATTTGTTTCGCAGAATCAGTCATCAAAACAAACGGAACAGAATCATCAGACAGCAAGGAACAATCAGGTATACCGGAGTGTACCTGAACAGAAATCGGGTAAAGGATTAAAGATTGCATTAATTAGTATTTTTTCAGTTTTGATTTTGGTTTGTGGTGCCATTGGAGGATTTTTGTTTTACAGGCATATAAAGACAGAACAATTTTCGAAATATTTGGAGGATTATGAAGACAAGGCGGCCACATATGTATCCCTTGGTGAATATAAAGATGAATATGAGAAAAATGTAAATGAGGCGAAACGCTTGATCTCTCAAAGTGATTTTCGAAAAATGCCAAAACAGAAAACAAAAATGGAGAAACTCTGGTCTGATGTGGATGATATGGTCAGCCGGGTAGACAAGCAAAAAGTTCTTTTTGATGAGATAGTAGATGAGATGGAATCCGGTGAGAAGTATTTCTTTGGAGATATGGAGGATGAATACAATCAGGCGAAAGAGGATGCTAATGCGGCAATAACAGAATATCTTGCTGAGGAAGCTGAAGAGAAAACAGCGGCTTTATCTCAAGTTGCACAAGAAATCAAAGAGTATGATGAAAGTCAGGTAGATGAATATCTGGATGCGGTTGAAAAAACAACAGTAAGCTCAAGCTGGCTTGCTTTCTAAAATTACCAGTATTAACGATCTGCAAAAGGTAATCAATATTTATTGTGCAAAAAATGGATATAAATTCCAAAATGCCAAC
>CACYDA010000083.1 GCA_902773095.1 uncultured Lachnospiraceae bacterium
GGATGAAGCAAAAGATGGGACAAAATATCTTGTCATTCATACAGGAAGCAGAAACCTGGGAAAACAGGTTGCAGAAATCTATCAGAACCTTGCGATTGATTTACATATGGGTAAAGAAGAATATTTTAAGAAAAAAGAAGAAATCATTCGTACTTATAAGGAACAGGGAAGAAGACAGGAGATTCAGGCGGCATTAAAAGAAATCGAATGGGTGAAAAAAGAATCTCAGATACCGGATGACTTATGTTACCTTTATGGACAATATTTTGAAGATTATCTTCATGATGTGGAAATCTGTCAAAGATTTGCAAAGAAAAACAGAGAGAAAATAGCAGAAATTTTGCTTGAAAGAACAGGTTTGGCAGGAAGCGATGCATTCCATACAATTCATAATTATATTGATACCGATGAGATGATATTAAGAAAAGGAGCCATAGCGGCACACAAAGGAGAAAAAGTGCTGATTCCAATTAATATGAGAGATGGCAGTGTTCTTGCAATTGGAAAAGGAAATCCGGATTGGAATTATTCTGCACCCCATGGCGCGGGAAGGATTATGTCAAGAAAGAAAGCAAAAGAAAATCTTGATCTGGAAGAATACAAAAATGCCATGAAAGGAATTTACACTACCTCTGTTAATGAAGATACATTAGATGAGGCTCCTATGGCATATAAATCGTTAGAAGATATTATTGATGTCATTAGTGAATCAGTAGATGTCATTGATGTGATGAAACCAGTATATAATTTTAAGGCTTCGTAGAGATGTAACTTGCAGGTAGAACAACTAAGAAGTAGATTCATATTTTGTAAAGAATATGGAATCCTATTAAGGAAGCAGAATAGGAGGAACAATGTTTCATATACCAACCATAGATATGGAGAAGACAGGAGAAAATATTTTAAGATTGAGAAAGAACGTGGGAATGTCAGTAAGAGATTTGCAAGATGTATTTGGTTTTGCTACGCCACAGGCAATTTACAAGTGGCAGCATGGAACTGCATTGCCGACAATTGACAACCTGGTAGTACTGGCAGCAGTATTTGAGGTGCATGTCGATGATATTCTCGTTGTTGAAAATGAACAAAAATTAGCAGGATAAGAACAAATTCATTATCAGATTGTAATAAAACGGAATCTGTGTTATGCTTATAGATGTAATCAAAAACAGATTACACTGAATTGAACAATTGTAATGGAGGAGGTAATTTATGAAGAACTATTTTGATTTGACAGGTCATGTTGCTGTTGTGACAGGATGTTCAACAGGACTTGGAGTTCAGATGGCACAGGCGCTTGCTAATCAGGGAGCTAATATTGTTGCCCTTGCCCGTCGTAAGAATCTTGTGGATGAAGTGGCAGCAGATCTTTCACAAAAATATGGTGTGAAGGCCATTGGTATATCATGTGATATTACTAATACAGAAGCGGTGGAAGAAGCTGTAGATACCATCTTAAAGGAATTTGGAAGAATTGATATTCTCATTAACAATGCAGGAACAGGTGCGGTGGCTCCTGCAGAAGATATTACAGATGAACAGTTTGATAATGAAATGAAAATTGATTTGTTTGGTACATTTAAAGTAGCAAGAGCTGTTGCAAAGAAAGCAATGATACCGGCTGGATACGGAAGAATTATTAATATCGCATCTATGTATGGACTTGTAGGAAATAAGATTGCACCGGCTTCCCCATATCATGCAGCAAAAGGTGGTGTTGTCAATCTGACAAGAGCACTTGCAAGCGAATGGGCAGATAAAGGTATTACAGTCAATTCGATTTGTCCGGGATATTTCGAGACCCCATTAACAAAGGAAACACTCGATTCTGAATTTTTCCAGAATTATGCGAGAACAATGATTCCAATGGGACGTTATGGAAAAGAAGGAGAGCTTGACAGTACAGCAATCTTTCTTGCAGCACCTACGAGCACCTATGTAAATGGATGTATCATTCCGGTTGATGGCGGATATACCTGTATGTAAAAATACAATAAATCAAAATAAAATGTTCGTGTAAGGCAATACAGAATCAATTCAGAATCAATTGTCTTATACGAACTTTTTTTATGAAACCCATAAACTATAGACGGTAAGTAGCCAAAAATTGTAATATATGTTATACTTGGATTTGAAAAAAGATATGATAAAATGATAGAAATGAAACAGGCAGCCTAGAGGTAGAAGCGTTATGATCGTGTTAAGGAGAAACAGGTTCATATATTTTGTGATAGTAATAATTCTGATAACAGGAATGTGTTTTATGAATTATAAAACAGATTCATATTTTTTGTATCTTCAAAGCGTATGGCCACCGAATGCTATTTTTAACGGTGTTAGTCCTGTTCAAAATCCTGATATTTGTACACAAAAGATGTTAGGGCAGCAGTGCATCATCATATCAGATGAAAGTATGAAGGAAATAGGATTAAAAAGTAGTATTAAGACGATTATGATCCTGATTTTTCTTCAAATGTTGTTAGTATTTTTTAAGCTTAATAGAATAGTAAAGGATAGAAGTATATATATTCTATATTCTGTCAATAAAGTGATAGTATGGTACATGCATTTGAAGGATGGAAAAAAGCGCAGACATTGTTATTCATGATAACCATTGGTGTCATCATCAATCCGGATGATGAAATAAAGAAAGGATAACAATGGAGGTATAAAATGCATAGTATAATTTCAGGAATCATTATTGGTGTGATTGTTGTAATAGGTGTCTGGTGTGTATGGTATGAAAACCATTCTTCATCTGACAAGGATCACGATCAGGATCAGTAATACTCAAATAATTAAAAAACAGAACTGAAACGTTCATAAGAGTACGACAGATTATTATATAGCCTGATGAATTTTTTATATAATAATCTGTCGGAAAAATGATGAAAACATGTTTTTTGTTGTGAGATGTAATATGCAGATAGATTACCAACGGTATTGAGAGCAAAGAATCTATTTTATACTTAAAACGAATCTTTGCGGAAAGAAGAAACTATGAAAATAGCTGTGTGTCAATTGGAAATTATTTATGAAGAGAAAGAAAAAAATTTAATACAGTCACAGAAGTATGTGCAGGAAGCTGCTCAAAATCATGCAGATATCATATTTTTTCCGGAGATGAGTTTTACAGGCTTTTCGATGAATACAAAATTAACAGGGGAGACAGATGAGAATCCGGAGAGCCTTTTGAAGGTAAAACAATATGCCATAGAAAATCAGATTGGAATAGGATTTGGATGGGTAAAGAATAAAATCAATTCTGAAAATCATTATACCATTGTTGATCAATGCGGAAATATTCTTTGTGATTATATAAAAATCCATCCATTTAGCTATTCAGGCGAGGATCGATATTTTTTACCGGGAAATGAGATTAAAATATGCAGTTTTGAAGGTATGAAATTTGGAATCAGTATTTGTTATGATTTGAGATTTCCCGAACTGTACAGTAAAATGTCAGAAAAAGCAGATATGATTATTGTTCCGGCAAATTGGCCGGAAAAAAGAAAGGTGCATTGGCAGACGATTCTTCGGGCCAGAGCAATTGAAAATCAGGTATATATGGTTGGAATCAATTGTGTTGGAATTCAGAATGGACTAAAGTATTCAGGAAATAGCAGTGTGATTAATCCTAATGGAGACATTCTGTTTGAAATCAATGATACGCATGGAATGAGAATTGCTGAAATACCAAATGATATTTCCGGATATAGGGACGAATTTCCGGTAAAAAAGGATAGAAGAAATAATCTGTACAGAGATTTTTATCTTGGTTCGCAGTAGGAATATAAAGAAGTATTTTTTAACGATTGATCAATAGAAGAAAGGCTGGATAATAAGATGAAAACAGTATTATGTTATGGTGATTCAAATACATATGGATATAATCCTTCTAACGGACTGCGTTATCCTAAAGAAGTGAGATGGACAGGCAGGCTTAAAGAAATGCTAGGGGAGGAGTATGAAATCATAGAAGAGGGATGTAATGGAAGAACAACAGTCTATGGTCTGCCGTATGAGGAGTGGAAAAAAGGAATTACCTATTTAAGACCATGTCTCAATTCTCATAAGCCCATTGATCTGGTGGTGTTGATGTTGGGAAGTAATGATTTGAAGGAAGGTTTTTGTGCTTCACCGGAAGACATTGCAGCAGGTGCAGGAAAACTGGTTGATGTGATAAAGGAGTTTACAGAGGAAAAACAGGGATTTATACCTAAGATTATCCTTGTATCACCAATCGAGGTAGGTGAGGACATAGATGACTCATTATTTAATTATGAATTTACAAAAAACGCAATTGCAAAATCGAAGGAATTTCATACACTTTATCAAAAAGTTGCCAGGCAAAAAGGATGTATCTATTTTAATGCGGCTGAATATGTCAAACCTTCTAAAGAAGATTCACTGCACATGACAGAGGAAGGACATAAGATTTTTGCTGAAAAGATGGCAGAAATCATTCAAAAGATAGAATGGTAATTAATAATAATAAAACGTTAGTATAGTAGTAAAAAAGTACTTGACATGAATTTATTTTGAAGTATAATTATGAATAGATTTTGAAATGATGATTGATTTTGAATCACCTTTTTAATTTTTTTGAAATATATGAGGAATGATTATTGTATGGTACAGGCTATTAGTCTGCCCATATGACAACATTCCTCTTTTTTGTTTTGAGGGTTACAAACAATCATATTTGAAAGGTTAAAAGGGTGATGATCATGAGATCTACAATGAAAAACAGTAATGATGTTCAGATGGCTTTGGAGTATGCAGTTTACATGATGATTGGCGATGAGTTTTACAAGATGAAGTCCATTTCTCAATGGAAAGAAATGAGCCTTTTGATCAACTACAAAGAGATCAAAACTACAATACAATATGAGTTGGAAGACATCTGTATTGCTTATGTGAAGGAACTTAAAGAAACAATACCACAGGCAGTATGGAAGCAGGCAGTGTTAGTGAAAATAGTTGATAGTGATTCCTATTTACCTGAGGTAAGATTTATAGGCAGGAGATATCTATTAAGAGTTTTTTGCAGATATGAAGGCAAAAAAACAAAACTGGATTTTGAATTATTCAAAAAAACACATGCCTGTAAAAAGTAGCTAAAAGGGGGAGTATAGATAATGAATATTGCAACAGGAATGTTGAACATGAGTTGATATTTTTGTTCAGAGTGTTTATAATTGTTTTAGATGAGAGATGGAGGAGTGATGGATGAAACTGATAGCTATAACAGATGATCACAAAGGAATGATGTTTAATCACAGACGACAGAGCAAGGATCAGATGCTCAGAAAAGAGATTCTTAATTTATGCAAAAGTAAAACATTATATATGAATGCGTATACGTACTCTCAATTTGAAGAAAACGAAAAAAACAATGTTAAGATTCATGTAGCAGAATCGTTTCTGAGTGCCTGTGACAAACATTCCAAAGAGAAAACAGAAGAAGACGCTTATTATTTTGTTGAAAATGAAAATCTTGCAGAATGGCTTAATCGAATCAGTGAAATAGTGCTGTTTCAATGGAATACCAGATACCCTGCAGATTTTTATTTTACAATTGATTTAAGTGAATTTCAGTTAGTGAGTGCAAAAGATTTTCCGGGAAATTCCCATCATAATATTACAATGGAGATTTATAAGAGATGAAAGAAAAAAAATCAAATGTAATCGGGTGGATTGTTTCAGTATTTTTTATATTGGGAGTAATTTTTTTCACAGCATCATTGAATCTTCCGAAATCTACAGAGCAGCATCATACGGATCATATTAGTATGGATCAGATTCAGAATGATTCATTCAAATTGGAGAGTTCCAATCAGGATTCTATTGAAGTGGATGCAGCAAAAGAAAATGAAACCACAACGAATATAGAGTCTGTTCGAGAGAATCAATCAACTGATCATAATGTTGCAACAGATTCAGAAACCATTGCCACAAGTGATTCTGATGCATATCAGATGTCAAAAGGAGAGGATTCTAATGGTTCTGGCAATTACAATTCCGGAAGTAATGAGAATGCTATGAACACATCGCCTGCGGGAATGGTGTCATTATCAGATTTGCCTGCGTATAATGGAAGTTCCTATGTAGCAGTGAATCAGAATATTCCATTTTTTACGGATTATGATAATACCACTCAGGCTTTTGAATACTATTCAGAATTGGATTCTTTAGGCAGATGTGGTGTTGCCTATGCCAATATTTGCAGGGAGATTATGCCTACTGAGGAGAGAGGGAAGATTGGAAGTGTCAAACCGTCTGGATGGCAGAGTGTGAGGTATGATATCGTTGATGGAGCATATCTTTACAACCGGTGTCATTTGATTGCCTATCAGCTGGCAGGGGAAAATGCAAACGAAAGAAATCTGATTACCGGAACCAGGTATCTGAATGTTGAGGGAATGTTACCATTTGAAAATATGGTTGCCGATTATGTAAAGGAAACAAATCATCATGTTCTTTACAGAGTTACGCCAATCTTTGATGGGAACAATCTGCTGGCTTCAGGCGTACTCATGGAGGCAAAATCGGTAGAGGATAACGGAGCCGGAATTCTATTCAACGTATTTTGTTATAATATACAGCCTGGGATTATCATCAATTACCAGAATGGTGACAATTCGCTTGCCGGTAATGTAGTGATGTCTTATGAGAATGAGAATATGCAATCATCTTTGCAGGCAGGAGGTCAATCCGGTCAAAGTGGCAATCAGGGCAATCAGCAGACACAACCTGCTGAAGTTTATATACAGCAGACAGAGGTACAGACAGCAGCTGCTTATACATATGTATTAAATAGCAATACAAAGAAATATCACAGACCGGATTGTTCCAGTGTTCCTACAATCAGTCCTAAAAATCGAATCGATTTTAATGGTGATATTAATGAGATGATTCGTCAGGGGTATCAACCCTGCAAGAAATGTAATCCGTAAAGAAATGGAATTTTTGATCAGTTTTGGAGGAACGAAAGAGTGAACATTTTAGATACATTAAATGCACAACAGGCACAAGCAGTTACCACAACGGAAGGATATGTCAGAGTAATTGCAGGTGCGGGCTCCGGAAAAACAAAAGCGTTAACTGTTCGGTATGCCTATCTTGTCAATGAACTTGGCATTTCGACAGCGAATATTTTATGTGTAACTTTTACCAACAAAGCAGCAAATGAAATGAAAAGGCGCGTTAGGGGCATGATTGGGGATAATGATACGGGTCTGATATGCACATTTCATGGATTTTGTGTGCAGCTATTAAGAGAAGAGATCCATGCGATTAACTATCCGCAGAATTTTGTTGTATTGGATGAGGAAGATACCGAAGCGATATTAAAAGCTGTATATGATGCCAATGGTATCAAATCAAAAAACTACACTTTTAATCAGGCAAGAGAAGAAATCAGTGAGAGAAAAGTGCATAGGAATTTCGAAGGGAAATTTGACTATCTGTCATTTTGGATGGATTTGAATATAGAAAAGCTAAAAGAGGAATATGAAAATGCAGTTGATCTGCAGGAAAAAGTGTTTTTAGGGTATCTGTATGAACAAAAAAAGTGTTATGGACTCGATTATGATGATTTGATCACAGTTGCATTACATATTTTAGAAAATCGCAAAGATAAGAGAATAAAGTGGCAGGAACGAATGATGTATGTAATGGTTGATGAGTTCCAGGATGTAAGCAGCTTAAATTATGAGCTGGCAAATGTGCTAAGCGGATATCACAAAAATCTGTTTATTGTGGGAGACCCGGATCAGACAATCTATTCCTGGCGTGGCGCAAAAGTTGAATACATTCTTGATTTTGATAAAACACATCAGAATACGAAAACAATTTTTATGAATCAAAATTATCGTTCCTGTGGAAATATTTTATATGCTGCGAATTCATTGATTAAAAAGAATAAGAATCGAATTGAGAAAGATTTAATTGCAACGAAGGAGGAAGGGAAACTTGTCACGCATTACCATGCAAAGACAATGAAAGAGGAAGCGGAATGGATTGCAAAACAGATTAAGATATTGAGCGAAAAATCTTTAGATGTGGCGATTCTTTATAGAGCACATAGGGTATCAAGAAGTTTAGAGGAAGCTTTGATCAGAAATCAAATTCCATATATCCTGTATAGTGGCACAGAGTTTTATAAGAGAAAAGAAATAAAAGATGTATTGTCATATTTGCGAATGATATTGATGGCCGATGATTACGCTTTTTTAAGAGTTGTGAATGCTCCAAGACGGAATATTGGAAAGAAAAGAATTTCATTTTTGAGAGAATATGCTATGGTAAATGAGTGTTCCATGTATGAGGCGTTAAAAAACAATGTGGAGCATGAACTGATTAGGAGTACAAAGGCAGATGAGTTTGTGAGTCTTGTAGAAAAATATAAGGCGGTCTGGCAGAAGGTGAAGGTTTCTGATCTGATGACTGCCATATTAAGTGAAAGCGGTTATGAGGCAATGCTTCGCCAGGGAGGAGAACAGGAAAGACTGGATAATCTTTCAGAATTGAAACAGTCAGTGTTCGAGTATGAAAAAACTTCCGGTGAGGAGACTACACTTCAATCGTATTTGCAAAGTATTGCATTGTATACTAATACTGACAGGGATGAAAAGGAAAAGAAAGTGAAACTGATGACAATCCATGCAGCCAAAGGACTTGAATTTGATGATGTGTTTCTGTGTGGCATGAATGAAGGGATTTTTCCAAGTAATCATGTAGATACAATGGAAAAAATGGAAGAGGAAAGACGTTTGGCCTACGTTGCTTATACAAGAGCAAAAAGAGAATTATTCCTTACAGAAGCGGAAGGGGTAAATGATGATGATTCCTTTCGGTTTCCTTCAAGATTTATTTTTGATACTAATAAGAAGTATATCAACACGATCAATGAACTGCCAAAGGCATTGGTAAAAGGCAGCGAGAACTATATACGTGCTAACGAAGAAAAGATTAAAGGAACAAAACCCGGTTTTCAGATTGGGGATTTGGTATGCCATAAGGTATTTGGAAGAGGGAAAATTGTTGATATTAAAGAAGACATCACTTCCTTTGTCATAAAATTTGACAAGTTTGAAACAGAGAGAAATCTTAGCTTTCGGGCACCACTTGAAAAAGTAGAGAACTAGCTCTGAAGGAAAGAATTTGTAAAAAACGATAAGTTTGTTGAAAACGGGTAAAATCAATGAAAGGTTTGAAAAAAGGAGTGGATAAAGATGAGAGACAGAAATAATGAGAATTTCAAAGAGTTTGAAAGGAACTTTTCAACTGATGATTTTTGCTGGGAAAATAACCGGCAGAAGGCAGAAAGAGTCTTAGAGGAAATCAGAAAAACAGAGGTTTATCTGGATCAGATTAGAGGTTGTCTGATTGGTGGGGCTGTAGGTGATGCACTGGGATATCCCATTGAGTTCTATGAAGAAGACCAGATTTTTTCCAGATACGGAGAAAAGGGAATAACGGAGTATGAACTTGATAGGAAAACCGGAAAAGCTTTAATCTCTGACGATACGCAGATGACTCTTTTTACTGCAAATGGACTTTTGGTTGGAGACACACGTGGTTTATTGCGAGGAATTCGGGAATGGCCGAGATTCTATGTGGAAAAGTCATATCAGGATTGGCTTCGTACACAGGAGATTTCCTACGATGAAGGAAAACAACAGATTCGTGACATAACAAATGGTTGCATTTCGTGGCTTGCAGATGTTCCGCAACTGTATAGCCGTCGGGCACCTGGAAGAACATGTGTATATGCATTAATGAAACTGAGGAAAGAGAAGATTAAAATTGATAACTTTGTGTGCCGTCCACAGAATGACAGTAAAGGCTGTGGTGGCATCATGCGGATTGCTCCGGTGGCACTCAATTATCATCATCTGGATATGGACAAGCGGGATTGGGAAGGGGCACAGATTGCGGCAATTACGCATGGACATTCACTGGGATATATGCCGGCAGCAGTTCTTACTCACATCATCTACAGAATTGTATTTCAAAGAGAAAACATGTCATTGAAAGAAATTGTGATAGAAGCGAAAAATACAGTTGCTGGTATATTCAAAGGTGATAAACATCTAAAAGAATTGACGGATATTATTGATTATGCTGTGGAGCTTTCGGAAAATGAAGATTCGGATCTTAATAATATTCATCGTCTTGGCGAGGGATGTGTTGCGGAAGAAACATTAGGTATTGCTGTGTATTGTTCGCTCAGACATCAGAAGGATTTTTCAGCAGGTGTGATCGCAGCAGTGAATCATAATGGAGACAGTGATTCTACCGGGGCTGTGACTGGAAATATTCTGGGAGCTCTTCTTGGTTTTGATGCGATTGAAGAAAAGTGGAAGAATAATCTTGAACTAAAAGATGTTATCATAGAGATTGCGGATGATCTCTGTCATGGATGCCAGATGACTGAGTACGGACATTATATGGATCCGGATTGGTTTCGAAAATATATGTATGTGCGATGGAAGGATGAGAAAATGGATACGGTAAATCAGACAAAGTTTATGGCTGTACGTGGTGATATTACGAAGTATCATGGTGTGGAGGCTATTGTGAATGCAGCGAATACCAGTTTACTTGGCGGCGGAGGCGTAGACGGAGCGATTCATCGAGCCGCAGGACCAGAACTGCTTGCGGAATGTAGGATGCTAAATGGATGCGAAACGGGGCAGGCTAAAATCACTAAGGCGTATAGGCTTCCATGTCAATATGTCATTCATACGCCGGGTCCCCGTTGGCATGGAGGAAAATCAAAGGAAGCAGAACTTCTTGCCTCCTGTTATAAGTCTTGCCTGGAATTAGCAGCCGGCAAAGGAATCCGACGCATAGCATTTCCTTCCATCTCTACAGGAATATACAGATTCCCACTTGATCAGGCTTCGCAGATAGCGGTCCAAACCGCAAAGAAATTTGTGACTGATCATCCCGGAAAAATGGATGTCATCATGTGGGTTTTATTTGATGATACGACACTTAAGGCATATGAGAGTTGTATTGAACATTGAGAGATGTTTTAAAATGGTTTTGTATAGAATATACATTACCCTCTGTTTCAAAATGATTTTTAAATTGGAGGTAGCATAATGGAAGATCCATATAATTTACAACGATTTATCAAAAAACACAAAATAACGTATGATACGGCTTATCAGGAACTATCTAACGGAAGAAAACAATCTCACTGGATGTGGTGGATTTTTCCTCAGATTGTTGGACTTGGTTTTACAGAAACATCATATCAATATGCAATTAAAAGTATCGATGAAGCAAAGGCTTTTCTTGAACATGCATATCTTGGGAATCATCTACGAGAAATATTAAATCTGCTTCTGACGTTGGATACGGATGATGCCTATGAAGTGTTTGGTAATCCCGATTGCTTAAAACTATGTTCCTGCGTTACATTATTTGCTCAGGTGGCACATGAAGAAGTATTTCAAAAGGTACTTGACAAATTTTATGCCGGCAAAATGGATAAAAAAACGTTAAAGATTCTGAAAAAACTGAGTGGTACAGAAAAATTATAAATATAATAAAACCTATATAGAAAAGAGGCAAGACCAAAATGGTGTAGAGGTTAGATTGCCTTGGCTACAGGATTAATCATTTCCTGTGGCCTGTGGCAATTGTTCCGTCCAGAATCATATGATCTTCCAATACTTCTTCCTGTGTCATGGCAAAGTACCTTTCCCATGCGGCATCACCGGGGATTCCGCATTCATCCGCCCATGTAACATCGACATGATATGTTTTGCCATCAAGTTTGATCAGATTCCATTCGTGATAATCGCTTTCGTCAAGATTACTGCCAAATACCATATGACAGTAAAGGTTGGCTTTCATGCAGAGATATTGGTAAGCCTCAGCATAACCTACACAGATGCCATGCCCTGTCACGATGCAGTAGGATCCTACCACTTCTGGATATTCATTTTCATAGTCATAATCCACCCGTTCCGATAATTGTTCAGCAAGATAATGATATTTTTCATATGCGGTAGCATTTTCCGGCATAGCAGCAATGATTTCATCACAAGTCTGTTCAAATAGGTCGATACCCGAACGAATGTCATCGGGATTTCTGTTCTCTTCCAATTCCCATAGACAATAGTAGCGTGATTCCAGTGCAAGAATATCGGCATTGCCATCTTCACTAAAGACAAAATCAAGACAGAAATAATTCCGGTAGGAAGTGTTATCTGTCATAAGCGCATCACGGGCAACGATAATATCATCGATTGTATCAGCGTCATATTCTTCTGCAGTATAAGTAAAAGGCGTGAGAGAAAGAATTTTTTCATTCATCTCTTCATAGAAATAGCGTTGTCTGTCAGTGAGTGTTTCAATGGCATAAGGAGTAAAAACCTGTTCGTCTGTCAGTGTATTGTTTTGACTTCCGGATTGGCTGTCAGAATAGTCATCATTTTGATTTCCGGTTTGATCATGGGGTTGTATGTCAATCCCATCAGATACTGCCGTAATTTTTTCTGTTTGTGTCATGAATGACGTGTCGTTTTCATGTTGTGCCATGAGTGACGTGTCGTGATCTTGTTGTGCCATGAGCGTCGTGTTGTTTTCCTGTTTGATGGAGGAGCGGGTGCATCCGCATAATACAGGAATCAATAATAATAGAGGTATATAAGCTGTTCTTTTTCTCATCTTGCAGACTCCTTTGCTTTTCAATTTCGTAAGAATATTTCAATTTTTTATGATTTCAATTATTTTATGACATCTTATAACAGGGATACCAGAGGGATTTCTATCATTTTATTGTACTATTGTTTATTATACTATTGAGATGACTGAATATCTAGTCCATAATTCCTTTTGATTGTTAACGAGAAATCTTTTTGCAGGCATTGTCTTGTTGTGGATGGAATGGTATAATCGTCATAAAGTGATTATCAATTGAGATCGGCGTTTGCGAGGCTTCGATGTAGATGATATTCGATGAATACAATGCACAAAAGCAACACAGACACGCTCTCAAAAGTTGAGAGAAGTAGAAAGGAGATTTTAAAATGGAAGAAACAATGAAGGACTATGAGAAAATGCTGGAGGAATCATACAGCTTAATGGGTGATGGAGTCCATGATACAGATTCACTTTTAGCTTGGAGAAAAGCGGAAGAGTTGAAAGAATCGCAGGAGAATATTAATGTTACGGTTAGTGGTATTGTAAAAGGCGGCGTAGTTGCTGATTTTGAAGGGATACGTGCTTTTATCCCTATTTCAAAACTATCTCTTGAAAGGATAGAAGACTGCAATCCTTTTTTGGGAAAAGAACTTGAGGTAAGAGTTTTCGAAGCAAATATGGATGAAGATAAACTGATTCTATCTGCCAAAGAAATATTGAAAGAAAGACAGGAACTCAGCAAAAAGAAGAAAGTGTCTGATGTGCAGATTGGACAGGTTTTTCATGGTGTGGTTGCTACCATTAAAGATTATGGAGCATTTGTCGATCTTGGTGATGGTTTGTCGGGACTGGTTCATATATCACAGATTTCACATAACAGAATCAAACATCCAAAAGTTGTACTGAAAGAAGGTCAGGAAGTAGATGTTAAAGTAATCGACATCAAGGATGGCAAGATTTCACTTTCTATCAAGATTCTTTTGGAGGAGCAAGAAGAACAGGCTTCTGAAGAAGAAATCACGCTTCCAAAAACTGAAGAAATAGGAACTTCATTGGGTGATTTATTAAAAGGATTAAAGATTGGAAAATAAAGTACTTAAAAAAATAGCCAAATTGAGTCGAATTTCTTTTGATTGAGGGTATGGAGGCTAATAGACATTCAGCAAAAGTCTGTTTAGTTAACCAAAGTTGGATAATTCTTTTTTTAGAAAGCCCAAAGTGGCTAACAAACATATAATAAATGTCAGAATAGTTAGCCGGATGCGAAGATTAACTTGCACAAAAAGCCCAAAGTGGCTAACGAAGAAGCAGAAAATGCCAGAATAGTTAGCCAGATCCGAAGATTAACTTGCTCAAAAAGCCCAAA
>CACYDA010000084.1 GCA_902773095.1 uncultured Lachnospiraceae bacterium
CTTACCTATCAAAAGGTAAATAAAGTAAAGATATTCAATAAAGTCTACTCCGTGAAAGACTTAACCCAAGGATTAGTTGTCATTTGTGATAAGTTATATCTTTACAATCCGCGAACGATGATGCAAGCAGCTAAATCGTCTGCATTTACTGGGGATAAAGCACGGATTTTTGCAATATCTTTTACACCTCTCAATGAAAGAGCAGCAAAGAGTTACAAACGCATTCCCTCATGTAACATGTATGTATATGTGCTGCTAAGCACCAGTGATAAACTGCGACTTATTGCTAAACTCATTTCATATTTTTCTCTGGACAAAAAAGATATACTGTTTAGTGTGCGTGAAAATTATAATCCAAAGGTGCATGAGATGTCTACTTACTCCCATACAGGAGAATATGAAATTGAAGCTGAGTATCATGATCCGATTACAGAAGAACTTGAAATAAAAACCGGCAAGCCTGTTTTGGATTCTACCCTAACGAAGGAAGAAAAAATTGAGCTTTCTAACCAAATACCAGATTCTACATTACCGTCTGTTTCCATTCCCGCAGATTATTCAAGTTATTCATTTTTAGGAATTTCCTATTCTGTATCCAGTCAAAGTGAGTTTATAATATCGTTGACTGAATTAATGGTACTGTACGCTCCATTTAAGATGATGATCGCTAATAATTCTTTCAAAGGATTTATCTCATCAGATTCCTATTGTACGTTCATAAAGCCTAAGAAGCTATCTAACGGGCTTTATGTGGAGTCAGAGCTATCAGGACCCGATTGCGTCAGTTACATTTATAATTTAAAGTCATTGCGGCTATCGCAAAGAAGATTTAGTAGTAGGTGATCATAATGTCTAAAAACCCAAATAACAATGAAATACAAACATCCGAAAAATTAATTAATGAAAGCAACAAAGAAACCACAACAGATTCCTCCACAGAACAGCCGAATCCTTCTGGAAAACAAAAAAGCTCATCAGATAACAATCACACAAAAAAAGGATCACATCCTAAGCAATCCAAGTCCCCAAAACAGACAGATACAAGGAAAAAGGGAGATTTTCTGCCTTCTGATAATATCGCAGAAATGATTGATGCACAAATCCGACCTGTCATTTCTGAATTACAGCATAAGATTGCCTTGCTGGAAGAAAGATGCACTGTCATTCCTCTGCTGAGTAACACCATAGGAACATTTCAACAGGCAATAGAATCAAAGGAAAAGGAAATTGAAACAGCAAAAGCAGAAATCGCCAGATTAAGCATTGAAATCGTCAGTTCCAACGACACTGCAACACAGCTAAGAAAAGAACTTGCACAAATCCGTCAGGAAAAAGTAGAAATCAGCAAAGAGAAAACAGATGCCGAGAAAAAGATTGCGTTGCAGGAAGAAGAACTTGCGTCATTAGAGCGAGAGAAATCCGATTTAGAAGCACGATTGGCAAAAATCAAGGAAATAGGCGATTCTGTCACAAATCAAGCAGTAAATACATTGCTCGAAGATATTTCATCCTCACTCAAAGGCGATTATGAGATTTTTTCAGGTATTGGCGAAGAGTGTAATTCAAGCGATTATGAAACAATGAGGTTTACCTTAATGAGACTATTTAAGAAGCTAAAGAGTAAAGGTATAAACTTCGAATAACAGAGGAACTGAGCTATGGGTACTAAACAATTCATTGGCATTGATTTTGGCACAACGAACACAGCAGTCTTTGAATACACAACCGATGAAAGCGGCATTACAAATCAAAGAATACTATCAGAAACCGGAACCAGCAATACTGCGTTTCCCTCCATAATGGCTATAACCAACGACAATAGCCGTGGCTTGATTGGAAGCAAAGTAAAGAATGAAAAAGAAAGGCTATCCGAAACACATACTATCATTAAATCCTTTAAATCTTATTTGAACGAAGAAGCTCCCATTACGATAAATGGCGCACCTATTAGTCCTGTTAAATTGGTATCGTATTATTTGCAAGCTGTCAAAAAACAAATCTCTAAAGTGTACAATATCGATATTTCCGAGGCGAGCTTTTCTTATCCAGTCGATTTCGGCGCAACCGCCCGACGTCAACTGGCTGCAGCTGCAGAAGACGCGGGAATTAACGTTACATCCATGATTTCTGAGTCCACAGCTGCGTATCTCGCATGTCGTGATAGCATCGGTGTTTATCAGAATGTAATGGTAATCGACTGGGGCGGCGGAACGCTCGATATGAGCATCTTCAAAATTGATAACAATAAAGTATTTGAAAAATCAATTTATGGCATTAAGTTTGGCGGAGATGATATTGATGTTCTTTTGGCTGAGCGAATGCACGCCTACATCAATCGTAACGCGGCTGATTCTATCAAAAAATGTTCTTTTGAAGATATGCCCCAAAACGATAAAGGTAAATTAATATCCTTATGTGAAGAAGCAAAAATCGAAATATCTAATTCACAGGAAGATTACATAGCAACATTAAAAAGCTATGGTGATTACGGAACCCGTAATTTTGTGATAAGCGTAGATGAATTTGAGGAAATTGTATCGCCTGTAATTCGCACAAAAGTTGTTCCTGCCATTGCAGAAGCTCTTAAACGGGCAGGAATGACGCCTTCGAGCATTGACGCGGTCATTATCGCAGGAGGAAGCAGCAAATTGTCATCCTTTATGAATGCGGTAATGAATATATTTGGACAGGACAAGATTTTCTGTCCTGTTGATTTGGCGTTGTCCAAATCAACAATCGAGAGAAACAGAATCAACACACGAGGCGGCGTTCAGTTTGTTTCCGCCAAAGGAGCCGCTTTTTCGTTGACACTCGGTGATGGCTTTAAGCTTAATGAAGGAGTAGGAATTTTAATGTCAGACGATAGCGTCTATCCCTTATTCAAAGGGCAGCAGGACGGAGAGGGAGCCTCCGTAGAACTGACTTTCTCTCTGGTAGAAGATACCCAAGACGCTCATTTTATCATAACAAATGAAAGCGGCACTCACGTCTATGATAAATTTATCGTTCCAACCAAGGGGTTCCTTCGTGAAAATCTTAAAGTGAATGCTACAATCACCAAATATCAAACCATTCTTTTAAACGTAAATAATCAAATGATGTCGGATAAATTAAAGGACACATCGCGTGAGATCACCGGAATGACGATGTACTATGATTTAAGCAACTCAGAATAACTGGAGGAAATGACACTTGAAATCGAATATTAATATCACAAGTAATATTTATATTCGGACTCCCGACTCATTGATTAGCGGCATAAATGATTTGTCCAAAGATCCCAATTATGTGAAGCAGATTACCGGAAAAGCTGCTTTAGAAAAGGTTAAACAGAGATACGGTGGTTCATTATCTACAGTTCGTCTGAATGAAGAACAGGAAAAGGAACGCTCTCAGGGGACGCAATGCGCATTATGCAAAGACGGACAAATACCGTTTGGAAAGGTAAAGACGGAAAACGGATACAAATATACTTGCCGCTGTGAATGCTATGATTGCAAAAACGTCAATCAGTGCAATCCTCCATTCATTCAAAGAGACGTTTCCAAAGAAATAGTTTTAGAAGACATTAATACAATTACGCTGACATGGCTGGGTATCGAGGATCTTGACAGCATTACAGAATGGGATACAGATAATTCTCCCGCCCAAGAGGAAGCGGCATTTGAAGATGAACGGGAATCATCCATACAATCAAAAGAAAACGCTGATGGATTACCCTCTTCTACCAAAGACATCCCTCTACCCATTAAAACAATTAAATATGAAGAAATAAACGCAGATCAAGCTGTCAACACGATCATAAAAGCACCTCTTGCAAATCATATTATCATAAACGCCGCTCCCGGAACAGGCA
>CACYDA010000085.1 GCA_902773095.1 uncultured Lachnospiraceae bacterium
AAATGGTTTTTGTCAACGAGACGGATCTTAAGGAGTTTGATGTTTCTGATTTTCATGAGTATCATCCGTATATTAAGAATCTTGAAATAGAGGTTTTGGATCATAAAGATGATATCAAAAGTGAAATTGAACAGGCAGAGGAAAACAATACAACAGTCATGTCTGTATTGCTGCTACAGAACAGTAAAGATAATACGTATGAGATTAGGCTTGATTATTCAAGTGCCTGTAAGAAATCAAATGTGACAAGAATCGCAAACTACTTTGAAGAGTTTTTTGAAGAGTCGAAATTTGAAATAGCAGGAATATCCGAGGTGGATATGGAATTGATCAGAAGTGATAGCTTTGTTACATCCACTGACGTTGAAGAAGCAGACAAAAGTCTTACACAGATTTTACTTGAAGTGTGTATTCCGATGTTAAGTGTATTATTGATTTATATGCTGGTTCTGCTTTATGGACAAAGTGTCAGCAAGATTCTTGTTGTTGAGAAAAACTCAAAATTAATGGAAAACCTTCTGATATCAGTAAAACCTTATGGGATTGTGGCCGGTAAAGTAATTGCGATGTATGTGATTGCCATGATTGAAATTATAATGTGGATTCTGTCAGGTTTTGCCGGATATTATGTGGGAAATAAAATTGCAAAAAATGCATTTGAACATTATAGTAATCCAATTAATGTGGTTGTGGGGATGTTCCGGGATAATATGAGTACAGCATTTAGTACATCAGCTGCAATTGCCGGTATTTTGTCACTGCTCATTGGCTTATTATTATATTTTGTATTGTCGGCTCTTGTCTCATCGAATATTACGAAAGCAGAAGATCTGGCAAATGGAACAGGGGTATATCAGGTCATTGTAGTAATCGGTTATCTCGTGTCCTATTTTCTGCCGTTGACGCAGGGGAACAGTTCATTAGTAAAAATAGTCAGATATATACCGCTAACAGCTGCATTTATGCTTCCGTCAGATGTTCTGATTGGAAATATTTCTGTTATTGGAACAGCAATTGCAAATGGATTGATGGTGGTAACGACTGTGATTATGATTATTATTACAGGAAGAATATATAAAAAGAAACTCTTTTAAAATCGGAAGAATGGTGGTAAACTATAGTATCGGGTTAAATAGTTATGTAAAATTAAAAAAGTGAAAAGCTTTTGTGTTAACGTTAAAGATTTTGGAAAGAAGATTTTGGAGGCAGTAAGACAATGCTCATTTCATACCATTTACTATCAAATAGAGGAGATCGAAGCAATAATGAAGATTGTGTAGGAAGCTATGAAAAAGATGGCGAATATTGTTTTGTGCTGGCTGACGGACTTGGCGGCCATGAAAGAGGAGAAGTTGCCTCTAGAATGGTAGTAGATGCATCGGTTAATCTGTTTAAAGAGACAGGTTTTGATGAATTTTTTATGAGAAATGCTTTTGAAATAGCACAGGAAGATTTGATTAAAAGACAGATTGAAGAGATTCGATATGATGATTACAAATCTACAATGGTGTTACTTTGCATTAAAGATAGTATGATTAACTGGGGGCACATTGGAGATTCCAGATTATACTTATTTAAGAATAAAAAAAAGGTACTGCATACCCTTGACCATAGTGTGCCGCAGTTTTTGGTAAATGCCGGTGAAATCGAAGATAAAGACATCAGAAACCACCCTGACAGAAGCATGATTCTGCGCGCAATGGGAATCGAATGGGAACGGCCGAAATATGATATAGCCATACCGTTAGAACCGGAGAGTAATATGGCATTTTTGATGGCAACGGATGGATTTTGGGAACTCATTGAAGATGAAGATATGGAAAAGTGTCTGAAAAAAACGAAAAATGTTCATGAATGGCTTAAGAGCATGGAACAAATTGTCGTTGAAAATGGTGCCGGAAGAAATATGGACAATTATTCTGCAATAGGTGTGCTGATTGATTGATTCATTGTCAATATGGTGAAAAATTCTTTGACCGAAAGGGAAAAAATTGTATAATTAACACAATATTTAAAATTTAAATGAACGAAAAATATTGCATGATTTCACAATAAATGATATACTATGACTAATAGTTTTAAGTTTTAAAATGGGAGGCGCAAATTATGAGTAAAATTAATCCGGATTATTTATGCCCGGGATGTATGGCTGTTTTGGATGAACCAGATTTGTCTTGTCCGCTTTGTGGATTTGATAAGCATACTTATACACCCTCACCAAGAAGTTTGAGACCATTTACAAAGTTAAATGGAAAGTATCTTGTAGGTAAGGTGATTGGTGAAGGCGGTTTTGGTATTACGTACATTGGTTTTAATATGGAAACAGACCTGCCTGTAGCAATTAAGGAGTATTTTCCTTCTGAGTTAGCTACACGTGATACTTCACAAGGGAATACAATCACAGTTTTTTCGGGGGAAGCTAAGAATTTATACAGAGACGGACTTGAGAAGTATTTAAGAGAGGCAAGAAACTTATCAATGTTTAATGATTTGCCTGGTATCGTTACTGTAAAAGACTTTTTCTATGAAAATGAGACAGCGTATATTATCATGGAATATATCAACGGTGTCACATTGAAAGACTATCTGACAAAAGTCGGCGGAAGAATGAAACAGAATGAAGTAATCAAGATGATGAAACCTGTTCTTGAATCAATGAATAAGATTCATGAAGTAGGTATTATACATAGAGATATCAGTCCTGATAATATCATGATCACCAAAAACAAACAGATTAAACTGACTGATTTTGGTGCTGCGAGAGTATTTGATACGGAAGATACAAAGAGTATCACAGTAGTATTGAAAAGAGGTTATGCACCGGAAGAGCAGTATCGGGCTAAAGGTAATCAGGGTCCTTGGACAGATGTATATGCATTATGTGCAACGATGTACCGTATGATTACAGGTGTCACACCACAGGAAGCCCTTGAGAGAATTATAGAGGATAATGTTGAACCAATTTCTAAATATGATCCATCTGTTTGGGAAGAGACAGAGATTGCAATTATGAAAGGTCTTTCGCTTCGTGCACAAGACAGATACCAAAGTGTGAATGATTTGGTAAATGCTTTATACTATAGTGTTGTTGAGCATGACGCAAATGGAAAGCCATATCTTGTTGTTGCGAAAGATGCTATGGCAGCTGATGAAGAGAAAGCTGAAACAAAGCCGCCAGTACAACCGGCACAGCCTATACAGAATGATGAGGATGAGTTTGATTCCAAACCAATTGTTGTTAGTATTGGAAAGACAACTACAGAAAATGAATATGTGAAACCTGAGGATGATTTTACTACTCAGCCAACAGTT
>CACYDA010000086.1 GCA_902773095.1 uncultured Lachnospiraceae bacterium
ACGCTTATCGGTATCTCCACTCATTGCAAATTTTGCTACATCACTAAATATTCTCCCATTTCCATCAGCACCATCTTTTGAAGTCCTCCTGTGAATACAGTCATAAACTTTTTTGCAATAGAACTCTACTGCTCTATGATTTTTATGACAAAGGAAACAATTCTTTTCATTTTCCGATGCACTTTTCCAAACATCGGATGATCCTAGCGGCATAAAGCCATTCTCTCTACACTCAATGTCGCAATGACAATTTGCCTCACTCGCGCATGTTCCTGGTGTTTGTTTCTCAACAAGCGGTTGACAAACTTTTTCATAATAATCAAAAAAATCAAGATATTGACCTTCAGTCGATTCTGATATAAATGCATAACCAAGAGCATTTGCGGCAGTAGTGGTATCCGGACACACATTGCTTGAAATATCATATGGCCCATCATATCCAATGTCGTCTATTCCAAATGATTTAATAAGAGATGAATAAAAATCACCTTTTCTTTTTCCCGGCCCCAATGTCACACACATGTTTGTTCCTGATGTTCCCGTTGTCCCAATGTGGCAGATTTTAACTTTATATTCACTGTTAACATAACCACCATATTGAACCCAACACACCCCGTTATAATCAGCAGAAGCAGCACATCCTTGCAAACTCTCGTCTTGCAAATCAGAAGATTGTGTGTCCAATGTATTACTATTTTCTGTATCAATATTATAACCACTGCTACATGTCGCTATTGTCAGTCCAGTAAGTGGATCCTCTATTTTACCACTTGAAACACTTGTATCAAGAACAACCAAATCGTGTCGCATTTGCGAGCTTGGAGCAACTATTTCAACATAACCTGCTTTTTCATATTTTTTAAATTCATCAGAATTGGAATTCAGAGTTAAAATGTATGCAAATAAGTCATCCTCATTTTTAAATTTATAAATCTCGCATGGAATGTCATCTGGGTATTCGGTGTGATATCTCTCTGCATCATTACATTTTCCGCGAGCCTTGTCATTTTTAAAAAGCTTGCTGAATCCTTTTCTGCCTTTATCAGTTATTACAAATTCACTTCCACTTTTAACAATAACTGTATCTTCGTCGTCGCCCTTAGGAATGGCATCAGGATTTTTTTTAACAAGGCCTTTCGATTCATAGTATTTAAATTCATCCGACGTTACACTAATTGAAAGAGCGTGGTTATAATATTCATCATTTGCAACTTTAACTTTACAGCTATGATGGAGACCTTTACTTAAATCTATACACGTTTGTTTTCTAAAACTATCGTCACGAAATTTAGTTTCCCCTAATGTTGTTATGACAACATTTGGCCCACTATGATTTAAAACACCTTTTCCACTATAATATTGATAGTCGGGTGTTATATGATAACTTCCATTGAGATATACCTGATATTCAACTAATTTGGCTTGATTGTAATACTCGTCTTTATCAACACTAACATGACAACTTTGATGAAAATTTTTACTTAAATCTATACACGCTTGTCGCCTAAAACTATCGTCACGAAATTTTTTTTGACCTTCTTCGGTTATACTATATGTATCAGTTGATGTTTTTGGTGGAGTTATTTGATCCTTTTTTTTTGCAACTCCCTTGGATTCATAATATTTGAACGCATCAGAACTGACACTAATTGATTTAACCAAATTATAAAACTCATCGTCATTAACCTTAACGTAACAACTGGAATCTTGATAAACATCAACAACCGACCCATCTGGTAGCGTTTTTGGTACAGGAGGATAACCAAGGTCTCGACAAGCTTGTCGCCTAAAACTATCGCTTCTTAGTCTTGTTTCACCTAAAGATGTTATCTCAACTTCATCATTAGGCTTGCTTATCATTTTTGGTCTTGGTGGTGTAGAAGACGGCGCACCCTCCAAATAACCAGCATCCCTTGCAAATAGGCATAAAGAAATCAGTAAAGTAGCTGTCAGACCCCTCAAAAATGCCATTTACAATTATTCAGAATTTTTGTAAAAACCATTTTGTTATTTGCAAATTAAAAAAAAGGTATTTTTCAA
>CACYDA010000087.1 GCA_902773095.1 uncultured Lachnospiraceae bacterium
GGCCACTAAAATCATTCTGATCACTGTATTGCTGGCCATAATCATTTTGGATCCCATTTGGTGCCTGCAAATCATTGAATTGATTTTCAAACTGTGGCTGTGCAAAACCAGCTCCCGTATCATAATTATCAAAGCTATCATTCAGGAGTCCCGTTTCAGAATCATTCTCCTGTCCTGCTTTGCTTAAATCAATACTACTTATAAGATTGGTTTGATCATCTTCTGAATTTGTTTGATAAGTCTCTTCCATCAATCCCTGCACATTCTCTCTTAATTCATCACTATTATCATATGCAGTATTGTTCACAATTTCACTCACTGCCTGATCATATGAATCTGAAGCTGAAGGATTCACGATTGGATTCGGCATTTGTTCAGGTATATTCTGTGCATATTGTGGTTTTGACAATTTTGTTCCACATCCGGCACAGAATAATGATGAATCATCATTCTTTAAACCGCATTTTGTACAAAACATATTTTTTCCTCTTTTCTTAAAATTTTTCTACTTACTCTTCTGGTTCCTCAGGCATATCCCAATTGTGGTATACAGCCTGAACATCATCATCTTCATCAAGCAAATCAAGTATTCTGTTCATTTTCTTAATATCATTTTCATCCGTCAGCTCAACCCATGTCTGAGGAATCATGGTAATCTCTGCTGATATCATGCTCACTCCTTCTTTTTCGATTGCTTCTCTTACAGCACTGAAATCTTCAGGAGAAGTCGTAATCTCAAAGCTGTCATCCTCTTCTGCAAAATCTTCTGCTCCCGCATCTACAGCTACCATCATTAGGTCGTCCGCATCCATACTGCACTCTTCCTTATCAATGATAATCTGACCTTTTTTGTCAAACATAAATGACACACATCCCTGTGTTCCTACGTTTCCGCCACCTTTTGTAAAAGCATTTCTAACATTAGAAGCAGTTCTGTTCTTGTTATCTGTAAGAGCGTCTACGATAATAGCGGAACCATTCGGACCATATCCTTCATATGTAACACTCACATAATTAACTGAATTAGCATCACCAGCCGCTTTCTTGATTCCTCTGTCAATTGTATCATTTGGCATATTATTTGCCTTTGCCTTCGCAATCACATCACGAAGTTTGCTGTTATTTGCCGGATCCGGACCTCCTTCCTTCACTGCTACTGCTATTTCTCTTCCTATAATAGTAAAAATCTTACCTTTTGCAGCATCATTCTTTTCCTTTTTATGCTTGATGTTTGCAAATTTTGAATGTCCTGACATTTTTATACCTGTGTCGGCCGCATTTTGCGACAATCCTGCTTTTTGGTCATCAAACAATTCCCAAAACAGCCTTCACTTTTCCTTTCTTATTATTTTCTTTGCCGGATCATCTCCGGTCAAAGTAGTTCTTTCATCTGCCTTCTGACAGACAATATATATAAAAAGCATTATGCTTCTTTTACCTCATCAATAATACTGATATGCACAAGGGATATCACCTTATTTTCCACATTTAGAATTTTAAACTTAACATTGTTAATGACAAGCTCCGGTCTCTCTTCATTAGAAAGAATTCTCTCAAATTTTGTTGTCAGATATCCATTTAATGTCTCACAATCCTCATCGAATGTAATACCAGTCTCATCCGATATTTCATCCAAAGATGTCGTTCCTCTCACAATAAAGGAACCATCTTCTTTCTTCACAATGTCTGTGTCTTCTTCATCGTATTCATCTAAAATATTACCTACGATTTCTTCCAGAATATCCTCCATGGCAACAATCCCTGCTGTTTGTCCATACTCATCAATCACCACAACCATATGCATTTTTTCTGATTGCATCATTTTAAAAAGAACATTGATTTTTTTTGTCTCAGGAATATAGATTGCTTTTCTGACAAGATTATCAATCTCGCATATACTTTTGTCGTTATTCCTTTTTTTTGAAGATTCAATCATCACATCCCGAAAATTCACAATTCCGATAATATTGTCAATATCACCCTGATAAACCGGAAATCTCGAATTGTTTTGTTTTACTATGTACTCAGCCACTTCGTTCAAAGTATTATCGCCATTTACCGCCACAATATTTTTTCTGTGTGTCATGATATCTTTGGCCTCTTTATCACCAAACTCAACAATATTATTGATCATCTCGGCTTCGCTTGCAAGCAGCACACCATGTTCATGACCTTCATTGATGACAGAAATAATATCCTGCTCTGTAACATTTTCCTCTGAATCCTTACCGATTACTCTTTTAAAGAGCCTGCCAATATCCATTTGTATACTCCTTATCATTCAATAAAAGAATTACAAAAAATTCTGATTAACATTCCAAATATAACATTTTATTAACTATTAGTCAATATTTATGTATTTATTTCGAGACTGATCAGAAGTGCTGAGTTTACCTTTTTTAATATTTCTTCATCAAGATGACATACCTTATCTTTCAATCGTTTTTTATCAATTGTCCTAAGCTGTTCTAACAAAACTACGGAATCTTTTACAATATCATACTTATTACTGTCAATCTCAACATGTGTGGGCAATTTTGCTTTATTCATCTTAGATGTGATTGCCGCACAGATTACTGTTGGGCTATGCCTGTTTCCTGTATCATTCTGAATAATCAATACCGGTCTTATCCCACCTTGCTCTGACCCAATCACAGGTCTTAAATCTGCATAAAAAATATCTCCACGCCTTACTATCAACGAATTCACACTCCATTTTCATACTGTCTTTATTCTGTGTTATTTTCCACAACTTTTCAATAAATAGTATATCCTAAAAATAAGTGTGTATTCAAAAAGTTATCTTTCTTTGTTAAATCTTTGTATCTGACTAAGCGACAATCAGTGTTCCTTCATGTCAATCTCGTATTTATCATCAAAGTAATCTTTCGTGCAGATGATCTTCCCATTTCTGTAAAAGACCCTTGGTATTCTCTTTCCGATATCACATACGATTTCATAATTAAATGTTTCTCCTGCCATCTGTGCAAGCTTTTCTGCTGTTATTTCTTCATCTCCACTTTTACCAAGCAGTACTACTTCATCATCTTTTTTTACATTTTCAATATGAGTAACATCTGCCATAAACTGATCCATGCACACTCTTCCTAAAATAGCCGCCCTTTTTCCATGGATGAGAACATATCCCTTATTAGAAAGACTTCTTCTGTATCCATCTCCATAACCCAGTGGTATTGTCGCGATCTTCATCTTTTGTTCTGCTACAAATGTTCCGCCATAACTTACTCTTGTTCCTTTTTCAATTGTTTTCACAAAAGCAACATGACTCTTTAGTCCCAATGCAGGTGTTAATTTTACAAGTGATTGATCTACCTCATCTGAAGGATACAATCCATACATGGCAATTCCCGCTCTGACATAATCCATATTAGCGTACGGCATTTCCATCATGGCAGCACTGTTAGAACAATGCCTGATTTTGATATCAATTCCTCTTTTTGCAAGTTCATCTGTAAAATTCTTAAATATTTCAAACTGCCTGTTCGCTCCTGACTTATCTTCTTCATCTGCCGTAGCAAAATGTGTAAAGATTCCTTCAATCTCAATTCCTTTCAGTTGATTGATTTTTTCTATGGTGCTAAGGCTCTCCTCATCCGGCTTAAAGCCAATTCTGCTCATTCCGGTATCTATCTTAATATGAATTTTCGATTTTCGATTCATTGCCACCGCAAGATCAGAGACAGCCTTGGCCATTTCGTATGTAAATACGGTTGGTCTGATGTCCCCCTCAATCATTCTTCCAAGCTGGCTCTCATGCGTATAACCTATGACATAAATAGGCTTTGTAATTCCATGTCTCCGCAGATTAACAGCTTCATCTACCGTAGCCACACCATAGGCACTGACAAGACCATCAATCGTAATGGCAATGGGAACCGCGCCATGACCATAACCATCTGTTTTGATGACTGCAATAATTTTTGTTCCCTCATTGAGTCTTTTTGACAGATTGATAATATTATCATAGATTGCATCCAGATTAACGGTTGCACATGCCCTGTAATATTTTTCATTTACAATTTTATCTTCGTCATACTTCAAATTCATCACAATTCATTCTCCATTCTTATCTATATTTTCATCGGTTTGCCGGAAGACTAACTATCAATAAGCAGTTATTCCATTACATATTTTTTCATCACTTGAGGAATTGCATCTATGAGATCCGATGCCACCATACTATATTCACTGTTTCTTTCCGCTGCCAGATTTCCTGCCAATCCATGAAGATAAACACCAAGGCTGGCTGCCTCAAACACACTTAAGTTTTGTGTGATCAGACCGGCAATGATTCCACTTAATACATCACCACTTCCCCCTTTTGACATTCCACTGTTTCCGGACCTATTAATTCTGATATTTCCCCGTGGTGAA
>CACYDA010000088.1 GCA_902773095.1 uncultured Lachnospiraceae bacterium
ACCTTAGCACGTGGTGATTCAGGATCTTTTGAGTAGCATTTTCTAAATACTTCTTTCCTAAATCGTTACACTCTTTCTTGTATGTACCTGCTACAGGATGCTGGAATCTTGTTGGGTTTGTTGAGTTACCTGTGATAGATACACCAACATTTTCCTTGTGCATAATTGCTACACCTTCCTGAACATCGTCTGCACCATAGCATTTTACTGTCGCACGAAGTCCATCTGAATATGCTTTCTCATATACCACATTCAGTTCTGCTGTTTTGTAATCATACTTTGTCTCAACAAATGTAAATCCGTTGATACGAGAAATAATCTGTGCTGCATCTTTACCAAGACCGTTTAAGATCACTCTTAATGGTTTCTTACGAACCTTGTTCGCTTTTTCTGCAATTCCGATTGCTCCTTCAGCTGCTGCAAATGACTCATGTCCTGCAAGGAAACAGAAACACTCTGTCTCTTCTTCCAGTAACATCTTTCCTAAATTACCATGTCCGATACCAACCTTACGATGGTCTGCTACGGAACCTGGAATACAGAACGCCTGAAGTCCTTCACCGATTGCTGCTGCTGCATCTGCTGCTTTTCTACAGCCCTTTTTGATAGCGATTGCTGCACCAACTGTATATGCCCAGCATGCATTCTCAAAACAGATTGGCTGAATCTTTTTCACCTGGTCATATACATCCAAACCAGCGTCTTTTGTGATTTTTTCAGCTTCTTCAATAGAGCTGATTCCATAGCTGTTTAATACAGAATTGATCTGATCAATTCTTCTTTCATATGATTCAAATAATGCCATTTTGTCCGTCTCCTTTCTTACTCTTGTCTTGGATCGATAATCTTAACAGCGTCAGCTACACGACCATACTGTCCTTTAGCTTTTTCCCATGCTGTATTAGGATCATCACCTTTTTTGATAAAGTCTGTCATCTTTCCTAAAGAAACGAACTGATAACCGATAACTTCGTTATTCTCATCTAGTGCAATACCTGTTACATAGCCTTCTGCCATCTCAAGGTAACGAACACCTTTCTCCTTTGTTGCATACATAGTACCAACCTGTGAACGTAAACCTTTTCCTAAATCTTCAAGTCCTGCACCTATTGCAAGTCCGTCATCAGAGAATGCACTCTGTGTACGTCCGTATACGATCTGTAAGAATAATTCTCTCATAGCTGTGTTGATTGCATCACATACAAGGTCTGTATTTAAAGCCTCAAGAATTGTCTTTCCCTGTAATATTTCTGCTGCCATAGCTGCTGAATGTGTCATACCAGAACATCCGATTGTCTCAACCAATGCTTCTTCGATGATACCATTCTTAACATTTAGTGAAAGCTTGCAGGCACCCTGCTGTGGTGCACACCAGCCTACACCATGTGTAAAGCCTGAGATATCTTCAATTTTTTTAGAGTGTACCCATTTTCCTTCTTCCGGAATTGGAGCCGGCTCATGCTTTGCGCCTTTTGCAACCGGACACATGTTTTGAACTTCCTGTGTGTAAATCATTATTAGACTCCTTTCAAGTAATTAATCTTCATTTGTGTAATATAACACTTTGCCTATCGTATCTGCGATCGTTTTATATTCGCAGACGGCAATTAGGAAATCCTGCGAAATTTCCTAATCAATAAAATAACGCATAGCATTCATCACACTATGCGTCTATTTTCTCACAAATTATGTAATTAGTCTACATTTTTTTCCAAATAAATATCAATTTTTTTGTAATGCTCATTTTTTGTAATTCTTTTACAGCCAATTTTTTCATGAAATATTACTTAAAAATTCTATTTTCAAGTGAAAGTAGTTTTTCGTGAAAGAAATCGACCCTGTTAAGACCAGATGACCATAAATACGCCTTGTCGGCTTCACCAAGTTCTTCTAATGAAAGCCACTCCACTCCAATGATTGTCTGCTCCTCATCTGACAATTCCGGATCTGTTCCAACACCCGGCACCGCATCCTCATCTACTTCAATCAAGAATGTATGAACCTCTCCTCTGTTATCAGGTTTGTACTGAACAGACAATTTTCTTATGATCCTGCCATTCACAAGACTTTCCTCCTTTAATTCCCGAAGTGCTGCCTGTTCATATGTTTCCCCCTCTTCAACACCTCCACCCGGTAGGCAAAAAAATACTCTGTCATTCATTCTGTGCTTCACAAGAAGTACTTTTTCATTTCTGGTAACCAATGCCTGCACTCTGTCTCTTCTTCCAATTGTTTCCATATCTATCCCTTTCTATCTACTACTTCGTATATCTACTTTTCACTAAAGTCTTTAAAACCTATGTTGATATCAACATTTCCCTCAATTCCATCAATTTTTCCACTTTCCGCATACTGCCACATGCTGATTTCATATGGAAAATACAATTCATCATTGTAACCGGCAAACCATTTGTCATAGTCTTCCAGTTGACTCATATCCAATGACATTGAAAACCATTTTAGATTTGCATAAATCATCGGGGTATATCCTTCATTTTTCACTTTTTCACAAAAAGCAATAGCAATCTTTGTTCTCTCATCAACCGTAAGATTCTTTGATCGTTCTGTAGCACTGAATGTTGTCTCAGTATCGAACACAACCGGATACGTGATATTATATTTCTTGATAATATTAATTGCAAATTCTGCCTCTTCCAATGCCTCTTCTTCAGTAACAGCCTGAGAAAAGAAATAAGCGCCTACCTTGATTCCTGCATCCAGTGCACCGATAATATTTTCTTCTGCCTTCTCATCCTGAACAATTTCACCGGTACCATATCCTCTATAAGCGACTCTGATCATGGCAAACTCCACACCACTGTCAGCTACCTTTTTCCAGTCAATGTCTCCTTGGTACTTTGACACATCAATTCCTTTATGAGAAACGATTTCTCCATTTTCTACATAAACGAATTCTCCATCATCCTGCTTTTCTATTTTTTCATTGTCAATCTCATTTTTTTTCAAGCCTTCAATAATAGGAATGAATACATATTTATCGGTATGATAGACAACAATGTCTTCCGGGAACAGTTTTCGAAGCATCTCAAGCGTCCCCTTTCCGTTTCCCATATACTCTTTGATCAGTTCCTTCATTTCCTGTTCACTATATTCATTTCCAGAGGTTTTTCCAGTACTTTTTACACCCTTTGAGGCTCCTATTTCTGAAGATTTATTAGAACTGTCCTCGTTCACATTATCATTTTGTGAATAAAACCTTACACACAAACCAATTCCGGTAATTGCAACAAGTGTAACAAAAAAAGCGTACCATGCAAGAAATGAATGGCTTTTTTTCTGCTTTTTCTTCATCGGATTTTTTCTTGCCTCATTTTCGTTTTGTTCATCTTTCTTTTTACTGATTTCAACATTTTG
>CACYDA010000089.1 GCA_902773095.1 uncultured Lachnospiraceae bacterium
CGGGTCTGCAGCACCTGTCACACGCATTGCCTGATAAACATAGGTACGCCCTGACAACGGATCTCTGATCGCGCCGCCAAGACATGTTGCTGCACCACCAAACGGTTCAATCTCAGTAGGATGGTTGTGTGTTTCATTCTTGAAGTTCACAAGCCATTCCTCTGTGATCACTCCATTTCCATCTTCCTTGTCAATCTCTACAGGAACAACAATGCTGCAGGCATTAATCTCATCTGACTTTTCCTGATCTTCTAATTTCCCTTCTGCTTTGAGTTTTCTCATTGCAAGGAGAGCAAGATCCATCAGACAGACAAATTTGTCATCTCTTCCTTTAAAAATGACTTCTCTATCATTGGTATATCTTTCATACGTTTTAAAAATCGGTGTCTTATAATATCCATCATCAAACTTCACATTCGTAAGCTCTGTATTAAACGTAGTATGACGGCAGTGATCTGACCAATAAGTATCAAGAACACGAATCTCTGTCATAGACGGATCCCTGTTCTCATCATTCTTAAAATAATTCTGTACATGAAGGAAATCCTTAAATGTCATGGCAAGTCCCAATGAATCATACAATTCCTTAAGAGTCGTCTCATCCATATCCTTGAACCCGTCAAAAACGATAACATCCTTTGGCTCTTCAAATTCCGTGACAAGAGTGTCAGGTTTTTCCAGATCCGTAAGTCTTGAATCCACAGGATTTACCTGAAATGCCTTAATGCTCTCAAATTCTTCATCTGTGACTGTTCCCTCAATGACGTAAGTAGTTGCTGTACGGATCACAGGATTCTCATCTTCTTTTAAAAACTTTACACACTGTTCTGCAGAATCTGCTCTCTGATCAAACTGTCCCGGAAGGTACTCAACGCTGAATACTCTGTCTTTCTCTTCATCATACGGAAATGTCTCTTCATAAAGTATATCTACAGGAGGCTCCGAAAATACGGTATTGCATGCCTTTTGATAGGTATCTTCTGATAATCCCTCAATATCATATCTGACTAAAACTCTCACACCTGTGACTGTCTTGATTCCAAGATAACTTGAAATCTCATGTTTTAATTCTTTCGCCTTAACAGCATATGGTGTTTTCTTTTCAACATAAACTCTTCTGACTTTGCTCATGATTACCTCCAATGTTTCATTTCTTTAACGAATTTTCTATGTTTTAGTTTACAATATCATGTTAGGATTGTCAAATCCATTTCATGTGAAATTTCTGTGTATGACATGCAATGAAGATTCATCATCAAACCGGCTCTGTCAATTCTCCCTGACGAATGGACCGGTTTCAAAGAAAAACACAAAAAACGATATGTCTGGCTGGGACATACCGTTTCATGCAACAAAACAATTTTTCGAAAAGGATTTAATTTCAATTTCTATGTTACATATATTAATCCAAAAAATTGAATAAATCGTGTGAAAAATATGAATCTTCGGATAATTAATTTTGAACAAATTATGAAGTTACAGTTTCTATCATCACAAAATATAATTTTAGGCAACAAAAAAACGATATACAAACGATACCGTTTTAATGAAACAAAAGGGAATAATATGAAAAAAATGTAAAAAGAAAAATTAATTTCTATGTTTGATATAATAACTGACAAAATTGAATAAAAAATGTGGATTTTGTGAATCTTCAAAAAATAATTTGTGAACAAATTATGAATTATACGTATTTCCAGAAGTTTTCCACCTGTTTTTTCAGGTTGTGAATATCCGTCACCTTGCAATCACTCCATTCCCTTGGAAACATCATTTGATAGGAATATTGCAAAAAACGCTCATCTAATAATGCAATCACTCCATAATCTTCACTCGTCCGGATGACCCTTCCGGCTGCCTGAAGCACCTTATTCATTCCAGGATAACGGTATGCATAATCAAATCCGTTACCGCCTGATTGATCATAATGTTTTTTTAAGATCTCCCGCTCTGAACAGACCTGTGGCAAGCCTGTTCCCACTATGATACTTCCAATCAGTCTTTCATTTTTCAGGTCAATTCCTTCTGAAAAGATTCCTCCCAGAACACAAAATCCCAACATCGTTTTCACTGTTCCCGGCTGATTGTCCTTGTGACAACCCATTTTCTCCTGAAATTCTGATTTTTCCTGCCCTATCAGATTTCCATCGTCAGATTGTTCAAACTTGCCAAGAAACGCTTCCCTTTGTTTTTCATCCATTCCACTTCTCTGACGGATGATTTCATATTTCTCCGTCAATTCGTATTCCTCTGCCAGTTCATACACTTCATCCATCAGTTTATAAGACGGAAAAAATACCATATAATTACCGGAACATCCACTGACAATTTCTTCAATATGGTGTAATATTTTTGTATACTCTTCTCTCCCTCTTCTGGTAAACTTACTACTAACATCTTTCGCAACTGTCAACAGTCTCTTTGCCGAATCAAACGGAGAGTTGATATAAATGGCATAATCATTCGTATTCCCGCTAAGCAGTTCCTTATAGTAATTGACCGGCAACAATGTCGCCGAAAAAAAGATTGTGGAAATCCCCTGCTGCATGCATTCTGCGAGATTTCCAGAAGGGTTGACGCAGAACAGTTTCACAAAAAACTCTCCATTTTCATTAAAATCGGAATAGATTTCATATTTTTCATCTACTAATTCATACACATCAAGGTAATTTCTCACGTTAAAATATTCATTCAATATTTCTTCCCGTCCCGGAAATTCTTTATGATCATCAAGAAACTTTTCCAAAATCTGCGACAAACGAAGCAGTTCTTTTATTAGTTCTTCTGTCTCACTGACAAGCGTATAACTGCAGCCTTCCTGTTCCCCTGTACACTGATGCCTGAGCGTAAGCATTTTCTTATTACACTTTTCAAAAGCATGATATAGTCCTTTACTTTTTTCTTTGATGATTTTTTTGCATTTTAGAAAATCTTCCTTCACCAACACTGCGCTGTACATTTCTCTTGCCCGTTCCACAAGATTGTGAGCTTCATCCACAAGAAAAATATAATCGCCTTTTGCTCCGTCAGCAAAGTATCTTTTCAATCTGGCATGAGGGTCAAATACATAATTATAGTCACAAATCACTCCATCCATAAAATTACTGATATCAAGGTTCATCTCAAAAGGACAAACCTGATGACGTGTTGCGTATTGCAGTACTTTTTCTCTCGTAATCATATTCTCATGAGTAATGATATCAAATAGTGCATCATTAATCCGATCAAAATGTCCTTTTGCCCTGCTGCACTTTGCCGGATTACATTCCACTAACGGTTTTTCCTCATTTTCATCATCATTAATATAGTTGCAGCAAATCTTTTCTTTCGCCGTAATCGTCACTGTCTTAAAATGAAGTCCGGTACTTCTTAAAATCTCAAAAGCTTCCTCTGCCACAGTTCTTGTAATCGTTTTTGCCGTAAGATAAAAAATCTTATCGGCAATTTCCTCTCCCACGGCATGGATTGCCGGAAAGATGGTTGAGATTGTTTTTCCTACACCGGTAGGCGCCTGTACAAACAATGTGCTTTCATCCTTGATTGTTCTATAGACAGAAACAACAATGTCCCGCTGGCCTTTTCGATACGCAAACGGAAACGCCAAATGTTCAATTGACCGTTTTCTTAACTGTTTTTCTTTACAGATATATCTGGCCCATTTTACATATTGCCCTATCACACTTTTAAAATAATCGTATACTTCCTCGTAAGAATATTCGTTCTTAAATCTTTTTATGGCCTCATCTTCAAGGTTACAGTACGTCATCTGTACGGATATTGTCTGAAGATGATTCTGGCTTGCATAAATGCAGGCATAACACATTGCCTGTGCCTTGTGCACTTCTACCGGTTGCTGCATTTTCTGCACATCTTTATACATTCCTTTAATCTCATCAATCGTTACACCACGATCATTCGTAATAATCCCATCCGCCCTTCCTTCCAGTCGGATTGTGAATTCCTCATATTCAATCTTCATCTTAAGCGGTACCTCTGCACGGTACTCTGACCCCATCCTGTTTTGGATTTTCCTGTGAATCTTTGCACCTTGCACCATGGCGTCAAGACTCATCTGTCCTGTCATCCGTTGATCGATATCCCCACTTCTCATAATAAACTCTACCAGATTTCTCACAGATGTTTTTATTTCATATTTACCGGTGCTGTTTTCTTTCATTTCATTTTCCGCTGTCATTCTATCAATACTTTCCTAATTATTCTGCTTTTTCGTTTTTGATCTGCTGCCTATTATGATAATTCTTTTTCTTAGTATTTTGATGTATATTCGCTTCTCTGTTTTCTTTCCTGCTTTCTCCCCGATCATCACGCCTGTTTTCTCCTCTGCTTTCTTGTTTGCGTTTCCCTCTATGTGAATTTCTCCGGTCAATTTCAGCAAGCAATTCATCATACTGCACATACATTTTCTGAACCCCGTTTTCCAACAGATAGTAATGATTCACATAAGGAACAAGCAGGATGATCATCAGGAATGCAAGTGCGAGCAGTACTGGATTTTCCGACAGCAGATAAGTAAAAATCGTCATAAACGTTCCTAAGGCAAACAATACTGTCACCACAAGATGAATAAATCTTTCATGCATAAAAAAATAAATCTCTGTCATATGTTTTTTCATTGTCTTTTCGAGACTATCCAAAGACTCGTTTTGCATGATTTCAAGATACTTATCCATCCATTCAAGATGTCTTAAAATTCTTTTTTTCATAAACACACATCCTTTCCTAATACTAATATATATTTTATCCTATCTCGAATCTGTTATCAATCCATAATTTTAAAAACAAAACCCGGTGATGCAAATCTACTTCACCTGATCTGTTGTCAACAGATTACAAAGTAAATTCACAAACACCGGGGACGCATGTGCATATCAAATGGTTCTCATCTGCATTCGTTTTGGTTTAAAACCAGCTTATTACGCTTTGCCAACAGAACCAAATAATTCCATTTTCTCCTTTACTGTAGCTTTGATTGCTTCAAAACCAGGAGCCAATAACTTACGTGGGTCGAATCCTTTTCCTTCAAGATCCTTACCTGCTTCGATATACTTACGTGTAGCATCAGCAAATGCCAACTGGCATTCTGTATTAACATTAATCTTAGCAACGCCAAGTGAAATTGCTTTCTTGATCATATCAGCCGGGATGCCTGTACCTCCATGAAGAACTAATGGCATCTCTCCTGTGAGCTGCTGAATTGCATCTAATGTCTCAAAGCTTAATCCTTCCCAGTTGTCAGGATATTTTCCATGAATATTACCGATACCGGCTGCAAGCATTGTAACGCCAAGATCAGCGATTGCTTTACACTCATTTGGATCTGCACATTCACCTCTACCGATTACGCCATCTTCTTCTCCACCGATGGAACCAACTTCCGCTTCGATTGACATTCCGTTTTCATTTGCTAATTTTACTAACTCTGTTGTTTTTGCAACATTCTCATCAATCGGATAATGGGAACCGTCAAACATGATGGAAGAAAATCCTGCTTCGATACATTTTAAGCATCCTTCGTAGCTGCCGTGGTCTAAATGTAATGCAACAGGAACTGTAATCTTGAGTTCTTCAAGCATACCGTTTACCATTCCTACAACAGTCTTGTAACCTGTCATATATTTACCTGCACCTTCTGATACACCTAAGATGACAGGCGAGTTTAATTCCTGTGCTGTTAAAAGAATTGCTTTTGTCCATTCAAGGTTATTGATATTGAACTGACCTACAGCATAATGTCCTGCCTTTGCTTTTTCGAGCATGTCTTTTGCTGAAACTAACATTTTTAATTACCTCCGTAAATTTAAATATTTGGGATTAGGTAAAGTGTCTAATCCGTTAAAAAATCATGCGATTCTAACCGCACATTTTTAAGATATTCTAATAGTCATATTATACCTTATTTTTCCCTGATTGCAAACTGTTTTTTATCTGTCACAACAATTTTATAACCATCTGCTACTATTTGATCTTCTCAACTTCCCGCACTCTTATATACTGATACCCCTTTTTTAAATACACTAAAGGCTATTACCCATGCTATTAATGCAACACACACCTCTGCAATAATGGTCGTAATAAAAGATTCATTCCGCACAAAATACTCTGCAGGATAAAATGATGCAAACGCAAACGGAACAATAAAAGCTGAAACAAACTGTATCCCTTTTGGATAAATCGAAGTAGGATACTTCGTAAAATTTGAAATCTCATATCCCAGCTGCAATACAGGAAAACTATTTGTCATCCAAAATGCCAATGCTGCAAAAAAGAGCTTAACAGAAGTATAAATAACAGCTCCTGCCAATATTGCCATAACAAACAGGATAGACCCAATAAAAGTAACACGGATTGTTCCATTACTTACAGATATATATACCAATAATCCTCCTACAAGCAATTCTCCCACCGCATCTAATTGTACTCTGTCACATAACAGCTGAAAAAACGGCGGAATTGGTCTTAATAAATACCTGTCGAATTCACCATTCGTAACCATTTGTGATGATAAAAGCCATATATAATCCGCAAACAAATGGTCAATACCCTTTGGAATCTGAGAAAAACCATAAATAAATGCTAATTCTTTTATTGACCATCCATCCAATAATGGTATCTGTTCAAATACCAGATATAGAAACAATATTCCACTGGCCTGAACAAACAGGCAGCCAAACAATCCAATAAAAAAGTCCAATTTTGACTGCATCAGTGATTTCAAATATTGCTTAAAAAATAATCTGTATATTTTAAAATAATATCTCAATGCTCAACCTCCCAAAATACTTATTCTTTTTACTACTCTTCTCCACAACGCAATACTTATTAATTCTAAAATTAAAATCCATAATATCTGTCTTTCAATAGAAAAAATCAACTCTGAACTACTGATTTTACCCAAATATATCATTACCGGTACATAATTCATAGACGAAAAAGGTAAATAATTAAATAATTTTTGAGCAAAATCCGGAAAAAATGTGAGAGGTATGATCTGTCCTGTCAAAAACGACAAAACACTATTCTTAATAATCTCCATTCCCCATACATATGTACTATAAAATGCAATCATTCCAAAACAGAATTCAAACAGGAAATAGATAATAAAACTCAACATACTACTTAATAAAAATAATGCGATTCTTATTCCGGATAGACTAAATTCATCCAAAATTACATATTTGTATACTTCTAATCCAATCCATACAAAAACAGAAGGAACTATAAATTTGTATATCATTTCACCAATAGACTCTGCAAATAGCTTTGATTTATAACTGATCGGCTTGATTAAATTGATTGCTATTGACCCATCCACTACGTTTTCCCCAATTTTTGTTGTCATACTTATATATACCATATTAGAACATACAAAAGACATAAATACATAGGTTAAGATTTCAACCTGATTAAAACCACCAAGTTCAGAATTATCAGAACTGGAAAAAATTGCCCTCCACAAATAATATGTAATAAACACGCTTAATACCTTACATATTACAAACAAATAAAAGGAGCCTTTATATGCCAAGCTGTCTTTAATGACACTCTTTCCAAATGGAGTATATACATGCAAACGATTCGTTTTTACTTTTCGTTTCTTTTTTTTCTTTTTCATAGTCCCTCCACTTATATTCCTGCAATATAAATTTGTTTAACAATATCACCTATATCCGTTTCTTTAATTCTGATATCTTTAACATCCGTTTTACCCATTAAATTTGAAAGAACCGCTGAAACACTGACTTTATCTTTATTAATGATAAAAGTAACCGTTTTTCCATCTATTTGATAGTTAAAATCCTTTTTAGAGACATTAAAAATCTTATTGAAGTTAATCTTCTTTACAACACTGATATCATGCAAATCTACAGAAATCATCCTAGTCTTTCCATATTTATCTTTGATATTTTCCAAGGTACCATCATATATGATCGTACCTTTATCAATAATCAATATTCGATGACATATCTCTTCAATGTCCGTGAGATCATGAGTAGTTAATATCACTTTTGAATGATATTTGGCATTTATTTCTTTAATAGCATTTCGAATCTTATCCTTTACAACTAAATCCAAACCAATCGTTGGCTCATCTAAATACAAAGTCTTCGGGTTATGTAATAGCGAAGCTGCTAAATCAGCTCTCATTCTCTGTCCTAACGAAAGAGTTCTAACTGTATTATTCATAAATTTTCCCAAGTCTAATACTTCATTTAAGAACTTCATTCTTTTCTTAAAATCTTTATCATTTACTTTGTATATTTCTTTTAGAATGGTAAAAGTCTCTCCCAAAGGCAAATTCCACCACAATTGAGTTCTCTGTCCAAATACCACTCCAATATTTTGTGCATTCTGCATCCTGTTTTTGTAAGGAACAATACCATCTACTTCGATAATTCCTGATGTTGGAACAATAATACCTGTCATCATTTTAATTGTTGTGGATTTACCGGCGCCATTTCCACCTATATACCCAACCATTTCACCATCTGCGATTTCAAATGAAATATCATTAACAGCCAGCTTTCGTTCTTTTTCATTAGAAAAAAGTCCTTTAACTGCACCTTTCAGTCCCGGATATTTCTTTGCATTTACGAATTCTTTTGATACACCTTCTACTTTTATCATTTCATTTTTTGTTACAACGCAAACGCCAGTAACTCTCCTTTATAAAATATGACAACCCTCTATCAAAATAACTCCACCTTTTCTCCGTTTAATAATAACCGGATATTCTTAAATATACTTTTATGTTTTATGGCATTCCATGTTTTTGAAATAATACCAATCTGCTTCATATCTGTGATTTCTGCATTACATAGATGATTCCATTCATTTTTATTTGCTTCTTTGTAATAAAAACCAACATCGCTATTTTTTTTCATAATTTTAATTGACATGTCATCACTAAAGAAATCTTCGATTCCCAATACAAAATTCTTTTCATATTGAGGACAGTATAAAGCCATTGAGCACTTTGCATCATCTCCAAACAGATATATTTCGCCACCTTTATTTTTTATAATCAACCCACTGAAAAACGGAAAGTCAACTACATTATCGATATACAGATCAAAACTAAATTCAATCTCATCCTCAGGATTAACATTAAACAATAGTTGCGGTGCATTATCCTGATTCTTCCATGTATCATAAATCAAATTACTATGATGTTCGAAATATACTACTTCTTCTTCAATATTAAGTTTCACTTTATGATAATTAAATTTAAAGAATTTATATTGTTCTGCAGCCAGATCATCACTATTATGAATTTTAATTCCATCAATATAATTAATAATCATACTGCGAAAATCATTATCTTGTTTTACACATTTCTCATAATTCGGCATCAGTTCCTGTAAATCTTTCGTCTTTTTTGAAGTATATAATAAAATCAACATTCTGAGACTTTCCCAATTCTTATAAAGCTTATCTTTCTTTTCCTGAATTATATTTATTTCGTTCTCCGAAATACCTGATTTTCCAAGAAGTTCAATTAATATATCATAATATACTCTCTTGCTATTCAAAACTCTTGCATAAAGTTTAGAAAAAGTCACTGCACTTAAATGTACCTCTTTTAATGTTTTTTTATTGATTATATCAAATTCCGGAAATCTTATCATATTTTTATCATCAAGCGATCTTTTAAGTTCATCTTTGTGGTCATACAACGCTTGACAGATTGAATATTTTTTTTTTTTTTTTTGAACTTTTACTACCCAGAAATACGGAGCCTCTTCATAATCAAAAATATTAAGACTGGATTTAGCCAGTGAATACATCATATCAAATGTTACTGCAAAATATTTATATCTGCCTTCCGAACCACCATCAATCTGCATATTATCAATTATAAAAAATAAATTTTTCTCAGTATCAAAACCTCTAATCAGGAAATAATGTACATGATCATTTGTTTGGTAATCCTCATAATATGGAAGTTCCTTTAAACTTCCCGGTATCAAAACTCTTATATTATTCTCAAGCATATTAATGACTTTTGTCAAAAACTCTTCTTTGTCATTATATATAACTTTATTTATTTTCACTTTAAATCTAGGTTCTAAAACATCTTTTGAATACTTATAAAAATTTTCATTCAGATTTCCCAAATAATCATCCCAACTAAAATATCCGTCAAACATAAAGTTTTCATAGAATACCGCTGTAAATAAATACAAATCGAAATAATTATCATCAATCGAATTAAATAACATAGCCATAGGCTTATTAAAACAGGTTATTTCACTCGGATTATAATCATCATCATTCATTCTGATACTATCTTGTACAAATTTTTTCATATATACTTCATAACGCCACTTACGTGTCACTATTTCTCCTTTCTTTTATCTTTCTCTTAATAGGCAATTGCAAAACTTCGATTTGCGTTATGTTAGTTGTATACAATGCACAAAAGCAACACAGACACGCTCTCGCTTGGAAAATA
>CACYDA010000090.1 GCA_902773095.1 uncultured Lachnospiraceae bacterium
CAGGCAGTAAAAGCGGCAAAGGATGCCCATGCAAAATGGTTTATTCCTGTCCATTGGGGAGCCTTTGTATTAGCAAATCATGCATGGAATGCAACACCAAAAATCGCTGTCAAAACAGCAGCACAATTGGGAGTGAATATTGCAACACCTAAGATTGGAGAAAGGGTAGATTACGATCATATCAGCGAGTTTGACGAACAATGGTGGGAATGGAGGTGATGATATGATTCATATCGCAATTTGTGACGATGAAGAAGTCATTTTAAATGGAATGACGGAAAAAATCAAAAAGGCATTTAATGAAAAAAAGACAGAGAGCAAGGTTTTTAGTACCTCTTCGTCTGTGGAACTTCTCTCCTACCTGGAAAGCAATCCGATCGATGTGCTTTTTCTGGATATTGATATGCCTAAAATAAATGGCATGGAAATTGCCCAAAAGTTGTTAAATGAAGAGTTGAATACGCTTCTTATATTTGTGACAAATCAGGAAGCGCTTGTATATGAAGCATTCCGATACCATCCTTTTGGGTTTATCCGAAAAAATTTTTTTGATAGTATGCTAGAGGAACAGGTACAAACGATTCTTGAAGAACTGGCAAAGAGAAATGATACATTTTCATTTAAAACAGGTGAAGGAATCTATCGATTGAAATTATCGCAGATTATTTATTTTGAATCGGAGTCGAATTATGTAAAGATTCATTCCACGGAAGGGGAATTTCGTTTCAGGGGAACACTTACCGCTCTTCAAAACCAGCTTTCAAGAAACGGATTTATCCGTGTTCATAAGGGATTTCTTGTGAATCAGGAACATATTTATTCCATTCAGGCAGATGAGATTAAGCTAAGTGATGGTTTGATGGTTCCCATGAGCCGATTGAATAAAGAGGCCGTCAAAGCAAAAATCATGAGGTATATGAGGTACTGACAATATGCATAACAAATATAAAAAGCTGCAGGAAGAATATGAGAGACTGGAAAAAGAATATATGCAGGTAACTGCCAAAAATCTTGATCTGGAATATCAATATCAAACACTTCGCTCGGAATATGAAAATGATCTTTCTCAGAGAAAAGAAATTGAAGAATTACACGAAAATACACGCAGATTAAAACACGACATGAAAAATCATATCATGGTGCTTGTATCTTACCTGAATAATAATGAGATTGAATCAGCAAAAGAATATCTCTCAGTAGTGTTAGATAATCTGAACAAGGTATATTCATATATCCATACCGGAAATGAAATCATGAATTATATTATCAATACAAAGCTTTTATATGCAAGTAAAAATGGTATCCAATTTCATGTGGAGATAGAAAATCTTCCCTTTCGCCAAATGGGAAGCGTGGATTTTTCGGCATTGCTTGGGAATGCATTGGATAATGCCATTGAGGCGTGCCTACATGAAAAGGAGAAATTCATTAGCATTGTGATCAAGAAGAAAAGAGGATATGATACAATCCTGATCAAGAATAAAATAGAAAAATCGGTTCTTGATGAAAATCCGGAACTTGCCACTTCAAAGGAGGATAAAGGCAATCATGGGATTGGATTGGGACAGATTCGATTACTGACGGAAAAATATAATGGACTGTTAGATATCTATGAAGAAAATGGGATGTTTTGTGTGAATATTATGATACCATCGTAAAAGGAACAGTATAGTGAGATGCTATACTGTTTTTTTCATTCAATCCGATTTTTATCACAGATTCACTACCATTTATCCCATACATATTGAAAAAAATAAAAAAATAGATTAACTTCTATTATGAAAATAGTTGTTGTAAATTGAACAACGAAAGAAACTCATTTATGCAATCAATTGAGATCAGGGAATGAAGACAATGATTATAGTAAAAAACGCAGTGAAAATTTTTGACAATGGAATACATGCCACAGACGATGTATCATTTCATATTACAAGAGGTGAAAAAGTAGGGCTGATCGGGGTGAACGGTGCCGGTAAAACGACATTAATCAGACTCATTTGTGGATTATTAAGACCTGACAGTGGTTATATCAGAGTGTTTCGAAGAGAACCGTTAAGCAGGGACAAATCCATTGGGATGAAGATGGGAATGGTGTATGGTCTTTCGGGCATTCTTGCAGGAAAAGGAAAAGTATCATTTGGCTTTGATGCGCTTTCTGCTTTTGAAGGGTCAGGTAATCTTGACAAAGACTTAACCATCAAAAACAATTTTGAATTGATCAGAACCATTTACAGGATACCGAAAGATTTGTTTCAAATGAGATTCAAGGAGCTTGATGATGCATTAGGGATTGGTGAGTATATGAATTATCATGTTGGTCAGCTTTCGCTGGGACAGAAAATGAGAGCAGAGATTGCCAGTGTATTAATCTATGAACCGGAGCTTTTGATTCTGGATGAGCCATTGATCGGAATCGATGTTTCAGCGAAAGAATCAGTAAGAGAATTGTTAAGAAAGAAATCTTCTGATCAAAATATGACCATTATTTTGGCGACGCATAATGTGGAAGAAATTGAGAAAATCTGCGACAGGGTGATGTTTCTTGACAAGGGAAAACTCATTTATAATGGCAGTTTTGACAAAATCAAGTATTCTTATGGATGCATGAACAGAATCAGTGTGGAATTTGAAGAGGATGTCCCTGACCTGCTGGATTTGCCGGTTGTCAGATATGTGATCCAAAACCATCGAATGACAGCATGGTATAACAGTGATCTTGTTTCGGCAAAAGAGATTACCTCATTTATCGCTTCAAGATATAAAATAAAAGATTTGCTGATTCATAAGCCGACAATAGAAGAAACCGTTAAGAACATGGTGGGGGAAATGTACACATGAACAGTCGATTAATACATGTAGAAAATATTTCAAAAAGATTTAAGAAACCTAAAAGTTTTAAAATGGAAAAGGAATCACTTAGGAGCATTTTTCTTTTTCAAAGAGAATACAAGAATGCAGTAGATGGGATTAGTTTTGAGATTGATGAAGGGGAGATGGTAGGGTTAATTGGACCGAATGGTGCAGGAAAAACCGTGACATTAAAAATTCTTTCCGGAATCTTAAGACCGGATGGGGGAAATGTCTGGATTGATGGGATGAATCCTTATAAAGACCGTAAAAAATATGTTGCAAAAATTGGTGTTGTTTTCGGTCATAAAAGTCAGATTACTTACGATCTGACACCTCTTGATACCTATGGTGTGTTAAAGTGCATTTACAAAATACCTGCCAATATCTATCGGGACAATCTGGAAAGGTTTTGCGATTTGCTTGGTGTGAATGAATTTATTAACCAACCGGTGTATTCACTGTCCATGGGGCAGAAGGTAAGGGCAGAATTGGTATGTGCGTTGATTCATTCACCTAAAATCCTGTTTCTTGATGAAGCAACAATCGGGATTGATGTTATTGGGAAAGAAAAAGTCCGGAAATGTTTAAGAGAATTAAACAAATCAGATGGAATGACAATGATTTTCACTTCACATGACATGAAAGATATTGAAAATACATGTGACAGGCTGATGATTATTGATGAAGGGAAAATGATTTATGATGGAAGTAAGACGAGTTTGTATGAAGAGTACAGTAGTCAGAGGATGATGGAAGTGGAATTTGAAAAACCACAACAGGAAATCAGGCTTGAGCATGTAGTCTGCACTGATTCGGACAACAATCCGATGTCAAAATATCTGTATTACAATCATTCTGATGTAAATTATAATGAAATGATCCTGAAACTGATGAGGGATTATCCTGTAAAGGATTTAGCCGTCAGGGAACCGGAGATTGAGTATATCATTCGTGAAATTTACAGAAAAAAGAAAAAGTAAGGAGATGTGTATATGGAGAAGTATATCAAATTTGCAACAATAAAATTTATGAGTAACTTCGAGAATCCATTTAATAATATCATTGAGATTTTGGAAACGCTCCTCTTTTTTGTGATTTACTGGTATGTTTTTCGAACTTTGTATCAAGGAAAACAGACAGTGGATGGTATTACATGTTCCATGGCAGTGACTGCAATGTTGCTTTCGATTGGTTTTGATTATTCCTATTATAAAGGAAAGATGTATATTCAGGAAAAAATGCGTCAGGGAACCTTACTCGTGGAGTTAATAAAACCGGTCGATTTCAGGCTTCGACTTTTATTTGAAGATATGGGAAAAACTTTATTCTTTGTGGTGTTTAGGTATCTCCCGGTTGTTTTGATTGCCATGCTGTTTGCCAATCTGCAAGGTCCTAAAAGCAGTTTCCATTTTATACTGTTTTTTATCAGTGTTTTTTTGGGATACATCATCAGCTGGCTGTTTGATTTTGTCTGCAATGAAATGGCGTTTTTTACACTAAGTGTTTGGGGCATTGTCAGTATCAAAAATGCATTGATTGATGTTTTTGGAGGAGTGTTTGTTCCGGTGTGGTTTTTGCCGGTGGCAGTCAGACACATACTTATTTTTACACCCGTCCTTTCCATTTACTATATTCCGGTGAATCTGTATTTTGGATTGTATGATGGAGTAAAGATGATTCTTGCGATTCTTTACCAGATTTTGTGGATTGTTCTTTTGGGATGGATTTCTGACAGAGTCTGGAAAAGAGGCATTGATCAGGTTATTTTGAAGGGAGCGGGGTGATGAGCATGGATTTGATTCAGTTATTCAAGGCCTATGCGAAAACAGGAATCAAAACACGTTTTCAATACCATTTGGATTCTTTTTTGTTGTCATTGGCAGTTTTTGTAAGAGAGGCTTCATCAATATTTGGAGTGTATTTTTTGCTTTTGAAATTTGATACATTAAATGACTGGAATATCAAAGAAATCTTCTTTATGTTCAGCATCCTGTCGGCGACATATTCGCTGTTTATCATGTTTTTTATGGTGTTTCGGGATTTTCCGGACTGGATTAAGCATGGCGATTTTGACAGAATCCTTCTACGTCCGCGAGGGATATTTGTTCAAATGATATTAAATGGCGCTGACTGGGTGGCGGCACTTTCCCATGGCTGCATTAGTATTTTAATGTTTATCCTATCTGCCAATAGTGTGGGAATCAGATGGAATGCAGGGAGTATCTTTTATTATCTTGTGACGATGATTAGTGGAACGGTGATACAGGGCGCCATATTTGTGTTTTTTTCAGCGTTCAACTTTTATTTTTCAAAGAATCATGGAATAAAAGAATTTGTATTTTGGAAGTCGAGACGATTTGCAACATTTCCCGTCAGTATCTATGGAGGTGTGGTTCAGAATATATTAATGTTTGTGATTCCATTTGCATTTGTGAATTACTTTCCGGCACAATATTTGCTTAGAAAAAGTGATATGGCGGCATATCCGGAGTATTATATGTATCTTTCACCGGTGATTGCCATAGTTGGTTTTACATTAGCATATGTATTTTGGAGGTTTAGCCTTCGGTATTATCAATCTTAAGTAATCGGTTTACAGTACACAAAAGCAACAAGAAATTTTTTGTAAATTACATTATCCGGAGATTTGGGATAATTTGACAATCAAGTAAGACAAGGAGGTCATTATGATAGAAGTAAATAATTTAAGAAAAGAATTTAAAAAGACCATTAAAGATCCCGGATTGAAGGGGAGTATCAAATCTCTTTTTCATCCGAAAACAGAAACGATTGCTGCAGTAAAAGATATTTCATTTGAGATCGCGGATGGTGAAATACTCGGTTTTATTGGACCGAATGGAGCAGGAAAATCAACCGTCATCAAAATGCTGACGGGGATTCTGACACCGACATCGGGAACCTGTACGATCAACGGAAAAAATCCGACCCATAACAGAAAGAATTATGTAAGAGAGATTGGTGTTGTGTTTGGGCAAAGAACGCAGTTATGGTGGGATCTGCCGCTAAGAGAGACGTATGGTGTCCTGAAAGAAATCTATGAAGTACCGGATGATAAATTTAAAGAGAGAATGGAGTTTTTAAATGAGGTATTGGAGTTGGAAGATTTCATCACAAGTCCGGTAAGAACGCTATCTCTTGGACAGAGAATGCGGGCAGATATTGCTGCATCACTGTTGCACAGTCCAAAGGTTCTGTTTTTAGATGAGCCAACAATAGGACTGGATGTGGTGGTAAAGCATAATATACGAAATGCAATTGAGTATATCAACAAGAAAGAAAAAACAACCGTAATACTGACAACACATGACCTTGCAGATATAGAAATGTTAGCAAACCGTATTGTCATGATAGACAAAGGTTCCAATGTATTTGATGGAACAATTTCAGAGCTGAAAAGTAAATATGGACAGATTCGTGAGTTGAATTTTGATACCAGCGATGCAAAAGCAAGGGAAAAACTGGCTTATGTAAAACAATTTAAGACGAAAAAGGAAGACATTATTGTAGAACAGGAAGGGAATATGGTGAAGGTTCGTTTTGACAGTTCGATTGTTCCCGTGTCAGAGATGCTTTCTTATACCCTTGGAAAAATCAAGGTCAACGATATCAGCGTCAAAGATGCAGATATCGAAGAAATCATAGCCAGACTCTACAAACATGAGGTAGGATAATCCCAAAATGCGAAGCATTTTTTAAAATGGATTATCCGTCATGCCGCCGTAGCTTCGAAAGAAGCGGAGGGGGCAAAACCGCATTTTAGGATAATCCCAAAATGCGAAACATAACGAGTTGTAAGATTGGAGGATGAGATAGAGTATGAGAAGAAAATTAAAAATTTACCTGCCGTTTGTCAATGCCGGTATGCAGGAGACGGCTACTTACAGAACAAACTGGGTGTTTTGGCAGCTTGGCAACATCCTTGGCTGTTTCATATCATATTTTTTGTGGAGAGCGATATTCCTTTCCAGTGAAAATGGTTCCATGAACGGATTTACGATGCCACAGATGATCGTATATATTTTTCTAATGTTTTTGACGACAACATTAATCAACAGTGGAGGTACCTATGATATTGGTGAGGAAATCAGGGATGGCTCGATTTCTATGAGGCTGATCAAACCTGTCAGCTATAATGCAACATTTCTGTTTCAGGAGCTGGGAAACAAGATTATGACAGTATGCATATTAATCATTCCATTGGTTGCAGGTGTAGAAGTGGTACGATATCGGTTTACCGGAAAAATGCAGTTTCATATCGTGATGTTCCTGCTTTACTTTTTAAGCGCCATATTTGCTTACCTGATTAATTTCTTTTTCAACATCTGCTTTGGATTTATTGCATTTGTGATTAAGTATTTGTGGGGAGCCAATATGATGAAAAACTGTATTGTGGGCTTTTTGTCAGGTCAGATTATTCCACTGGCATTTTTGCCTGTTATGGCCAAAAAGATTTTGTTGGTATTGCCATTTGCATCATTAAACTATACACCTGTGATGATTTATATGGGAATGTACACAGGGAAAAAATTATTGATGTACTTAGGACTTCAGTTATTATGGGTAATATTTTTCTGGGGATTGTCAAAACTTTTGTGGTCGGCCGCCATTAAACATCTGTCAGTGCAGGGCGGATGAAACAAAGGGAAACTGAAGCAACACAGAAGCACTCGCTTGAAATCAGGATAAGAAGGAGGTAGTCAATTTGATAAAACAAATCAAAAGAATGATGAGAATGCACAGGATTTTTGTAACGCAGGAATTGAAAAGAATGATGGAATATAAGGCAAATTTTGTGGTTGGGGTAATTGCCTTTCTTCTTGGACAGATTACAAATATCCTGTTTATATGGATTATTTTTTCACAGATACCGGATTTGATGGGATGGAATATCAACCAGATTGTGTTTATTTATGGTTTTTCCCTGATTCCCAAAGGAATCGACCATTTGTTTTTTGATAATCTGTGGATGATTGGCCATTTTTATGTGAGCAAGGGTGAGTTTGATAAATATTTGACAAGACCGATTAATACATTATTCCATGTTCTTGTGGAACGGCTGCAGATTGATGCATTGGGAGAATTGATCATGGGGATTTCACTGATTTGTGTGAGCGTACCGAAGGTGTCGATTGTGTGGAGCTTGGAAAAAGTGGCTCTTACCATAGTGGCAATTGTGTTTGCAACATTTATCTATACCGGAATCAAAATAGGAACAGCGGCCATAGCATTCTGGACAAAAAAAAGTGGAAATATTACGTATATGTTTTATATGGTAAACGATTTTGCAAAATATCCGGTGACAATTTACAATAATACGGTGCGTGGAATCATTACATACATCATACCATTTGCATTTACCGCATTTTATCCGGCATGTTATATTCTTACCAATGCCAATCCTTTGTACAATGTGGGCATGACAGTGATAATTTCCATTGTTTTGATGACAATCGGAATTGTGATCTGGAATAGGGGAATACGGGCATATGAAAGTGCGGGATCGTAACTATTTATTCTATGCTATACTGTTAAAAGATATGATTTTTTTCCTCCCGGATCATGTATTTCTGAAAAAGAGTTTGATTATATATAAAAAATAGTATAATATATTTTGTACAAAATTTTTGATTTCAGCTATCCTTTTCACATCTGAGTTGTCTGTATAACAGAACAATAAGATGTTCAATATACTAATGGAGGTAAAGATGGAAACAAAAGAAACAGAGTTATTGGTAGAAAAATCAACAGAAGGAGATCTGGATGCTTTTGAAAAGTTGTATCAGTCAACAAGTCGGAGAGTATATTTTATCTGTCTGAATTTTCTGCACAATGAACAGGATGCTAAAGATGCTGTTCAAGATACATATCTTATCGCTTTCAAAAATATTCGTCAGCTTAAAGAACCCGGAAAATTTCGGGCGTGGGTAGAGCGAATCGCTATAAACCGCTGCAAGAATATTTTGAAAAAGAATCAGCCCATACCCGTGGATGATGATGTTTTGAAAGAAACGCTGCTTACAGAAGATGAATTCACTATCCCTGAAAAGTATATAATCGATACGGAAAAACGATGTATGCTGATGGATATTATGCGGACAAAGCTGACTGAGCTGCAATATCAGACAATACTACTCTACTACTTTAATAATCTTTCCGTTAGCGAAATATCAGAGATAATGGAATGTAGCGAAGGCGCAGTTAAAAACCGTTTGAGCAAGGCAAGAACTGCTATTAAGAAAGCCGTTGAGAAAAACCAAAAAGACAAAGACGACAAGTTGTTTTTATTTGCCGGAGTACCGTTTCTTGCAAAGGTATTTGAAGAGGAAAGCAAGACACTGACTACACCTGCACTAAATACAGCGATACTGGCAGGTTCGGCGGCATCAGGTACGGCAGGAGCAACATTGAAAACGGGAAGAGCTGCTATAAGCAAGAATTTATTAATAGGAATGATAGCAGGGCTGGCGATCGTGGGAGGAATCGTATCTGCTGTTATTATTACAGACAATTCAGGTAAGAACTCCAAACAGGCGGAGCATTCCGGGGTAAGTTCTGCCGGTGAAAAAACTTCTGACAATTCTGTTAGCAGTCAGACAAAAGATTTATCTGATGGTTTTCTGCAGGAAGAATTAAATACAGAAGTTGTGCCATCTGAGGATGATTTGCGGACAGGAAAATGCGGAGATAATGCTTTTTATTCCATAAGTGATGATGGTATTCTTACAATTAGCGGCACGGGAGAGATCTACGATTATGGCAGTGAAGAAGGAAGCCGTAATCCATGGTGTCATTACACGGTTCCTTATTTTCATACGGTTGTGATAGAAAACGGTATTACACGCATTGGAAATTATGCCTTTTTAAATTGTAATCAACAAGATACATTGATTTCCGACAGTGTAACTGAGATAGGTCAATATGCTTTCTCTGAATGTGGCTCGATTGAAACAATCCGATTACCGGAAAGTATAGTTATAATTGAAGAAGGCGCATTTGCAAACAGTAATCTCCGGAAAATAAATATCCCGAAGAATGTTATGGATATCCCGGACAAAATGTGTGATTGCTGCTATGAGATGACAGAAATATCAATATCTGAAGGTGTCGAAACCATTGGCGATTCTGCTTTTGAATGCTGTGAAGGATTAGAAGAATTGGAACTTCCGTATACATTGACTACTATTGGTAAATATTCTTTTTGCTTTTGCAGGGGAATAAAGGAATTGATAATTCCTGAAAATGTGAGCACTATTAATGAATATGCATTTGATAGTTGGGAGGATGATCAGACAATATATGTAAAGGGAAAGACAAAAACTCCTGAAGGCTGGGACGAAGATTGGAAGTCGGAATATGTGAATATTGTTTGGAATGAATAGGATAAGAGGAAATATAGAAAAAAAGGAGATTTATTATTATGAACTATGGAAAATTATCAAAAAAATTAATGACTGAGATGTTGGTAGCGACACTGTTGGGTTCTGCACTGATGACTGGATGTGGTAGTGGCAGTAAAGCCAAAACGGATACGTCTTCAGTGGCTTCCAATATTGATGATGACAAGATGAATGGAGAAACCAAAAACGAAGCAGAAAATACTGAAGATGTAGAAGAAACTACTACCGAGGAAAGCAAGGAGGAAGATGAATGGGCTGGTTATTGGACAGCCAATATCGGCGACAGCGGAACCTGTGGTGAAAATGTTACCTGGGAGCTTCGGGAAAATGGAGAACTTGTTATCAGTGGCACAGGAGCTATGGATGACTTCTTTTCCGGACATGCTCCTAAGTATTGCGGAGATAATATCAATACCGTTGTTGTGGAAGACGGTATTACAAGCATTGGAGAAAGTGCATTCTATCACTGTACGGGAATAACGAGTGTTACGATTCCGGATAGTGTGACAACCATAGGAAGCAGTGCATTTGATACTTGCAATAGGATTACGGAAATCACGATTCCGGACAGTGTTACAAGTATTGGAAGCTTTGCCTTCTATAGCTGCGAAGGACTTACAGCGATTACACTTCCTAACAGCATAACGTCAATCGATAGCGGAATGTTCGACAACTGCTCATGGATGACAAGTATCACAATTCCGGACAGTGTCACTACGATTGGCGATAATGCATTCAGTGGCTGTGACAGACTGGTAAGCATTACATTTCCAAAGAGCCTCGATAGGATTGGTATTTGTGCTTTCGAGTACTGTCATAGTTTAACAGACATTACAATTCCGGATGGCACGACGACGATTGACCATAATGCTTTTGACGGCTGCGAAAATCTTGCGAACATATCGATTCCGGATAGTGTGACCGGCATTGGAAGTTTTGCGTTTTATGAAACAGCCTGGTTAGAGGCACAACCGGATGGAATTGTCTATATAGGAAAAGTCGCATATGATTACAAGGGAGAAAATCATTCTGATACCGATCTTGTTTTGAATAATGATACAGTGGGAATAGCAGGTGGCGCATTCTACCTTGACTCATGGATTACAAGCATGACAATCCCTGAAAGTGTGACATGCATTGAATATGAGGCATTCGAGGACTACACCAAAATGGTGATACACGGAAAAAGCGGCTCATATGCTGAAGAATATGCCAAAGAAGAAAATATCGAGTTTGTTGCTGAATAAAGTTGATGAGTATTGATACGAGTATTAGATGGAAAACCAATCCGTTGAATTTCAGCATACTTTATGGTATGATTGAAATAGATTAGAAGAAGGGAGTTGGCTTTATGGGGATCTATCTTAATCCGGGGAATAGTGGATTTAAGCGTATCTTAAAAGGCAGCTATGTCGATAAGACAGGAATGATTGGTCTTGTCAATGACCGCATAGAAACAGCAGATAATCTTATATGTGTAAGCCGTCCGCGTCGTTTTGGCAAATCTTATGCAGCACAAATGCTGTGTGCTTATTATGACCACACCTGCAATTCTCATAGCTTGTTTGACGATAAGGAAGCGGCTGAAACAGATTATTATGGA
>CACYDA010000091.1 GCA_902773095.1 uncultured Lachnospiraceae bacterium
ACCACTTCCACCTTCATCAACAGTTCCGGAACAACTCCATACACTTGCAGCAGAGCATTCCAATCTGTTATGATTTCTATTCTTCCCTAAATCGTTATTATGATATTTCGCTGCGGTACTCTTCTTTCCAGACTCCCAGGACAGACTGCATATTATCATAATATTCATCCAGATTTCGTCTGCCATCGTAGGTAAAGATTCTTTCCAGTCTTTCGTACTCTCCACTTAATTTGATATTTCTGACCAAATCTCTGAAATCAAGCTCGCACTCATCCACAAGGCTCTTATCAATTTCACGCTCTTTGGATAAATCGATTTCTGCTGTTTCCGTCTTTTTCATCATCAGCTTTGTATTCACTATTGCCTTTAAAATATGGTCAGCATCATCCAATTGATATGCCAGTTGAAACTCTTCGAGTGCCTCTTTAAAATAAAACATTCTGCAGAGGATCTTTGCCATTCCATAATGAACATCCGCATAAAAGCTTTTTTCCGGTCTTTCCTGCTTGGGCTGATTTAATCCTGCAAGGATGTTCTCATACACAAGCTTGGCTCCTAATAGTTTATTATTATCATACAGCATCTTGGCTCTTGCATTCATTCGCTCTAACATACTCTTTGAACTGATGGATTTGAGTTCTTTTTCAAAAGCTTTCATCTCACTTTCGGTATAATACATAGAACCTGTAATGACAATCATTACTTTCTCTGTAAAATCCATTTTCTGTTTCATTGCAAATTTGAGTTTTTCAGCGATTTTCTTCAATTTCAGCTTTTTCTCTATATAGTCAATCAGTTCCCACGTAAAGAAACTGTCATCAACAAAGTAGGCGTTATTGTAAAGGTAATATGCCAGTTCTTCAATGGAATATATATTGGTATTTGAATCAGTAATCTTGTAGGGAATATCTGATTTTTTTGTGCATAATATTAATCCACTCATAATACTCCTTTCTTTCGAATACCTGTTAACTTTATTTACAGATAATCCTCAATATTGATGATTTCTTTTACCTGTTCACCACTAGACTTAAAAAACTCTCCAAAACCGATATCTCTTATGTAAATCACGCACTGCCTGTCCGATTTATAGGAAAGAATGATTTCGATTCTTGTGGTCTTGTTCGGTCTCGGAGGAAATCCCATCAGGTTCACCGTAAGGATTTTTGAATTCTTGCTAATAGAAGAATTCAGCCGAAGTTTCACTTCTCTGCATCCATCAAGAATTCCTTCTGCCCTTGCACCTGCCTCATACCAGTTTGTTCCTGCTTTTGACAATACAACCGGAACTGTTTTTTCTCCCTTGACAACCTCAAGTTCTATGTTAATCAGCGTTCTTCCGGAGCATACAAACTGATATTTATCCGCTTCTCCTTGTCCGTGTGCACTGAGTGCCGCATAACATGCACCTTTTACAAACAGATTATATCCTTGGAACACGCGTCTTTTTGCGCAGAGAAATCGTATGGAATTCTTCATCCATTTCTCATAGAAACCTATTCCTGTCAGGTAAACCGTAGAAACAATGTGCTTTGCACAAAGCTCTTTAACAACACTTAAAAACTTCTCGTCAAGTCTTTCCCTGCCCTCCGGTGTTTCAAGCAGATCAATCGTAAACTTTGATGACAAATCCATCTCCTCTACAATAATCGGCTGTGGAACTCTGGCTCTGACAGTGTTCAGCCTCCGGACAAGAAACTGGTTTTTGGTGAAATCAAAAATAAGCACATCATTGACCCACAGTTCTCTTTTTTGAAACACTGTATAATAGATCAAGCTCTCTGAATGACCAAGGACTTTCACATTTTCTCTTGAAAAACCAATTTCTTCCAAAATGCCCCGAATCAGATTCACTAATGTTTTATCCGGATATTCCACTGTGACAACAAGATAATCGATTGACTGCATATGATAATTGACTTCTAACAGTTTCAGCAGACACCTGAAATATTCTTTCAAAACCTGTTCCCCGGAATATTCCATTCCACATAAATGCAATTTTGTATCATTTAATACCGCCGGAATAAGATCGGATACACTCTCCGCTTCACCACGATTATCTTTGAATACTGCATCGTCTCCAATGCACCATTCATCCCTGTCATTAAGTTTTCCCGCTACCGTAGGAATCAGATATTTCTGTTCTCCTACTATGGTACTTGCGGATTCCGGCTCACTCATACTGTCTGTAAAATAATAGGCAATCTGACTATAATCACGACACAGATCAATGGAAACATATGTCTTTTTATCTTCCATAAAATCACCCCTTTCCCCTATTGTTTACCAAATAGTTTTTTAACCATTTCATTATCTACGTAATACTCCATTGACAGACTGCTCACAATAGACTCTTCTTTCAGATCACGGCATACCAGAATGTCATTTAATCTTCCATAACGAGACGCATTAGTCTCAACACCCCTGTCATCAAGAATATGCTCTGCGCTCTCGTCAATCAGTGTTTCATCACCTGTCACCTTTGTAATAGAATAATTAATCTTCTCACCATAAAATACAGTAAATGATTTGATATACATGCCCGGAAATACCTGTTTCATCTCATCAGACACGTACTCCTTATGTTCAAAGTTTCCTTTATCAATATAATAATTGATAATTACTTTACCGCCCGGCTCTGTTCGATACTCAATCGTCGTCTTATCCAAAATGTTATATGATATATTAAACCAGTTTTCAAAACGCTTAAAAAAGTCAAATATGATTCCTTTCTTCTCCAGATAAGAAATATTCTCTTTACACATCTGTTTCGTGGTCTGCTTGATATTCACTCTTTCAGAATTCTTAAGGAGGTAGGCGCACCTGCACACATCATGAACTGTATCACTTGATAAAATCTCATCTTCGAGGTGCCTGAAAAACATCTCATCAATCTTCTTTTTCAGTACGAAATAGTTGTATGACTCATAGAAAAGGTAGGCATTTCTGATCATGCTCAAGGCACCCTTTCTGTAGTAGGAATCATATACAACACAGATACTGGAAAGTCCTGTCCGCGTAAACAGCATCTGGGCAATCAGCCTTTCCTCTAAATCACGGTTTTCAATAGAAAATTCTCTTGAAATTCTCCATAGTTCATACATTTCTTTCGTTGTTCCATTAAACTCTCTTCCCAGATACTTTAAAGAACTCTCATTATATTTTCCTTTTTTAAATGCAACATTACAATACAATTCTATTTCATCATTTTCAAGATCTTCATCTCTTACCAACGCATAAGTACTAAGCTTAAGAAGTTTCTTTTCATCAATTCCATATGTGCCATACTTGACAAGAATCTGAAATGCTTCTGCATATAATCCTCTCATAATCATCAGTTCAACAACCGGGATTCTTGACTTTCTTGACAGTTTACTCTCATCAAGATGTCTCATATAATAGTCTAACTCCTCACCCTCATAATTGTTTAAGAAATAGGTGATCACATCCTGCAGAATGTAATCTTTATATTCTTTTTTGAACCGCTTGTCATCCATAACAAAAGAAAAAAGTTTTGCGCCATTTACGAGAAGCTTATGATATTTTAACGACTGTTCACATTCTTTTGCCATCACATAAATATTATCTTTATTTCTTGCCATGGCAACCTCATGCAATTCACGGCTGTTCATAAAACGCCTGATTTTATAATCAATTGTATTCATGTAAAGATTTCCCTTATAATCTTTAAAAATAATCACGGCATCTTCTGTATAAATATGAACATAGGCACTTCCTTTGGAAATACTATAAACATCTTCTCCTGCAATTTCCTTATGGTGAACGATGACTTCTTTGATTCTCTTATTGTTAATCGTAATCTTCCAGGTATTTAACACCTTTGGAAGCATCTTTTCATTTTCTTTTGTAATCAGTCTTTCATTGAGCACGTCCGCATAAATCGTATCCAGATATTCATCTGTCTTGCCGATTCTTAACATTTCCAGTCCGAACTGTTCAATGTTTTCTTTGTAGTTTTTATATACACCCGGATTAATCTCTTTATCCCTAATGATCAGAGAATAATAAAATGCCTTCCTGTCATATAATAAATCTGCATTATAATTAAAATACCGAAATACCTGTTCCGGAATCTCAACATATTCATCTCTTGGCATTGCAAATACGTAGTATTCGTATAATCTGGTGACTTGCAGATCAGATCTGACACCCAGTTCATACCACTCAAAGTATTGCTCATCCGTCATATTTCCTCTGATTAAAATGCTGATAATTGCATTTAAAATAACCTTATTCTCAAATTTTTCATATAATTTTTTAAGAATCCGAAATAGCAGAGGTCGAAACTTCTTTTCGTGAAGCGCAACTTCTGAAACCTGTACGGCAAGCCGTAAATCCACAATTCCATATTTCGTTCCAAAATTTAATACCTGAAGTTCAAAACTGTTTAACATCCTAAGCAATTGTGACTGCTTATTTAATACATATAATGCCTCATAATACATCAGCGTACTGCGGCATCCAAGTTTATACTGTTCCTTGATTCTTGCCAGTTTCAAACTTTTATTATTCTCATAAGAATGGTCAATATACAGCAGGATCCATAACAGTTCCCAATTATCGTACCCACTTTCATAGTATTTTCGAATCGTCTCTGTCACCATTACGGTATATTCCAACTCACGCTTTTGCAACGCTTTAATATATAAATAATAGCAGTAAAGTGATATATTCTCATCTTTTTTTCTTGCCACTTCTTCTGTCACACTGTCAATCAGCCACTCTGCCTCTTTATCTTTTTTCTTTGAAATATTGACCTGTGCCTGTAAAAGTCGAAGAAAAGGATCACTGTCGTCAAACCCTCTGGCCCGGTCAATCATTTTCAATGATTCATCCGCCCATTGATCAATAGAACGCTTTCTTGTTCTGAAATCGATATATAACCTGTTAATCTCAATCAGACATTTTTTCACTTCAATTCCGGACAGATCACGCTCTTTTACATTATCCACTGATATCACACATTCCAGCGTTTTGTTCATTGACTTAAAAATAATTTTTCCATAATTCATGCCATTATGAAGTCTGTTTATGTCAATCAGGTATTTGAATTCATGCCTGTTACCGGCAAAATCTTCCTCCGTGATCACCGCTTTAAAATCCGTAATGAACTCACAATCCGTACTCACTTCAATATCAAGTAATCCCCACGTATTCCTTGTAATCACAAGAAGATCACCGTATGAAGCTGTCAGTGAATCATATTCTCTTAATGTATCTGATATTTCAAAATCTACCCTCTGCTTTTTGTTAATGGCGATGATAAATTCTTCCAGTGCCCTTTTGCGGTTTGCACCCCTGATCAAGCCCTGATACATACACTTTTCTGTTAAATTCTCTTTTAAAATGATTCTTTCAAAATCCTCAGAATAAAACATCTTCAAAGCTTCATCATAATCCTGCTTGACAAGATTAATAAAGTGAAACATATTTGACACAGAACCTATACTGGAAGGGATTCCTTCCGGGATGATTTCAAACTTAAACGGAATATAGATTTCTCCTCCATTACTGACAACATTAAATCTTCCGCTGATGATATCCCCCTGTTCTAAAACTTTTGTATCTAACACATAATTGATTGTATTTGTTTTCCCTATAAAATTGCTAATTACTATCTTAACATACTCATTCGTTGAATATACAATTCCTTTCATCTCTCCCTCATTTTGATTGAACACATCAAATGAGGCATCAAAAACAGTCCCTGCTTCAATCGACTGTTCAATTGATGTGACAGAAACATCCGCCTTTGGTAAAGCATATTCAATTTGTCCTCTTGATAATTTCCCTATCAGTTCCTTCAATGAAAATACCTCTTTTCAATTTTTGCCGTTCCTGAATTTATTTAGTTCTATTCATACATATTCATTAACACATTTTTCATATAACAACACATAATAATACTATACCATATTTATTAACTCTCGTCAAAAAAATGTATATTTTTTATTTCGTCCGGCAGATATTGTTGTTCCACATAATGATTTTCATAATCATGCGGGTATAAATAACCGATTCCGTGTCCTAATTCTTTTGCTCCGCTGTAGGAGCCCACACGAAGATAATCCGGAATACTGTAACTCGGATGACTCCTGACAAACTCCATCGCACTGTTGATTGCGTTATATGCTGCATTACTCTTTGGAGCTTTTGCGACATAGATTGCAGCCTCGGCAAGCGGGATTCTTGCCTCCGGCATTCCAATCTGCTCCACCGCTCTTGCTGCCTCAACTGCTACTGTCAATGCATTCGGATCTGCAAGGCCCACATCCTCAGCCGCACAGATCATAATTCTTCTGGCAATAAACGTAACGCTTTCTCCTGCCACTAACATCCTCGCAAGATAATACGCCACTGCATCCGGATCCGAACCACGCATACTCTTGATAAATGCTGATATTGTGTCATAATGATTATCCCCTTTTTTGTCATATCTTACATTTCTCTTTTGAATGCACTCTTCGATCACTGCTGTATCGATATGTATGATTCCGTCTGATGCTCTGTCGGTTGTAAGGACTGCCAGTTCCACTGCATTGAGTGCTGTCCTTGCATCACCGTTTGCGCAGTCTGATAAAAACTCAATTGCATCCTCCGTCATCTCTACTCCATATCCCGCCACACCATCTTTTTCATCTTTTAGTGCTCTTTGTACAAGAATCCTGATGTCCTCTTTTGAAAGTTCTTTCAACTCAAAGATCGTCGACCTTGAGATCAAAGCGCTGTTCACTTCAAAATAGGGATTTTCTGTAGTAGCTCCTACCAGAATGATGGTTCCGTCTTCCACAAACGGAAGAAGATAATCCTGCTGCCCTTTATTAAATCTGTGTATCTCATCCACAAACAGAATCGTCCTTTTGCCATACATCCCAAGATTGTCTTTTGCCTTCGCCACCTCTGCTTCCATATCCTTCTTTCCGGCCACCGTTGCGTTAATCCGGCAGAATTCTGCATTAGAACTGTTCGCAATCACTTGCGCCAATGTTGTCTTTCCTGTCCCCGGCGGTCCGAAAAAAATAACAGAACTTAACTTGTCTGCCTTAATGGCTCTGTACAACAATTTATCTTTTGCAAGAATATGCTGCTGTCCCACCACATCATCCAGCTTCTTCGGCCTCATTCTTGATGCGAGAGGCTCCCTTGAACTTTTTGTATTTTCTCTCATATAATCAAACAAATCCATGTGTATTCCTCCTCCTATCACCACTGCGAAGCAGTGATGATGTACTTGCTGCCCATCGCGTAGCGATTTTCATGGCAGCAATCATATTCCTATCACCATCGCAAAACGATTCTCATGAAGTTTTCAGGATTACCGTAAATAGTTGATCTTCCACTTCATCATACTGATCAAACGCTACGATTATCGTATCTCCACATTCCACAATCTCCGCATTATCTAACAGGCTGATTTTTTTCACCAACCGAAAGTCATTATCCAAAAGATACAAATCCTGATACATTCCATATTCCGGCTGTCTTGCTTCACTCAATAAATATCCTTTGTTTATCTTGATCAAACGGTATGAATTGGCATATAAAATACTATTGATATACGATTGAGTTATTTCTCTTTCTTCCAGTATATTCCCATCCAAATCCAACAAAACACTGTCGATCACCGTATCATCCCATTCATTGATTGAAAGGAAACGAATGTTTCCGTTCTCATTAATCAAATCATCAAAGCCTCTGCTCACAGTAATTTCTTTCATCACCTCATCATTGCCATTCATTAACAAAAGAATATCATCCGTCTGTTCTTCCCCCATATAAATCTTTATGATATAGCTGTTTTCATCAAATGGATATACATCTACAATCTCATAATCCGGATTCATCTGTTCCGGTTCCCTTTCAAAATCAATTGTATAAACGGTATTGCCTGCCGGACTTCCAAAATCATCTACACTGTATCCTTTGATTATATTGCCAACCACAATGCTCGATACATGATCAAAAACCACCTGTGGCTCTGCCAGCAATTGTCCGGATGGAGTAAACACATAAAAAACTGTCTGTTCATGATATCTCATCGATAAAACCAAATTACCATCACGAAGTTTTAGCAATTCAGATTCAAAATAAAGTGTAGTCAACAATTCCTCTTTCCCACTTTCGACAATCGGGAGGCTGACTTCATGTTCTGATAATGTATTTCCCGCCAAATCCATTTCCCTTATCTTTGCTTTTATTGTATCTTTGATCTTATGATCAGAAAATTCCATTCTGCCATAGGAATGTTCTGATAATGGAACGAGATTAGTTTTCGTCATATCATAACCAGCCGGTGAGTATTCTGCCATTTCAAAATCCATCAACTCTCCCGTCTTTACCGGTATTCTCATCTCATCCGTATACACTCCATCCGCCACAATAAACAAGTTTTTAGGCATTACCAGCGTATATTGTGTGTTACTCTTTAGCAGTGGAACGAACGGATCATAGATAAAGGTAAATTTATGCCAGTCATATTCATCATCAACCACTCTCAGTTGGTACTGATTCCCCTCATCATCCAAAAGATACGGACTTTTTGAAACAATCATCTGATCATCTAAAAAGTCGATCACCTTATCACTTTTAAGTTCAAGTTCCAATGTATTGGAACAATTTGTTGTCTCGCCACTCCAATGAATTTCATTATTTATCTTAATATCATCTGTATCAATAAAAGTCACCTTGAATGACGGATTTTCTCCCGTTACAAAGTCAGTGATACAGATTCCTGTATCTTTTCCAATTTTACCGGAATAAAACTTACTATCCGGAGCCGAATCTATGGTAAAGGCATCTCCTTCCCGGTAAAACGTATCATATCCTTCCACATATCCATCCACCCTGATTTCATTTACATCATAGATTAATCTGTCTTTGATCTGATAATTATCATCTTTGATATAATCAGTTCCCTCTTCATTTAAAACAGCATTCACATAAAATATACGAAATCCCGGCTCTAATCCATAATTATCAAATACTGTTTTTGTAAGGTTTTCTCCCGCATCATATTCCACAAGAAAATACTGCGAAAAGATTCCATTCTCTTTGGCATGTTCCGGGGCAATGACAGCAATCTTTTTCCCACCTTTTTTTTCAGAATCAATGTTGGAAAGTTTGACAACTGTTTCTCCCATACTGCCATCGACAAACTGTATATCTTCCTCTTCAAGCCAGCCATAACTCCATTTTGAAAAACCATTGTGGTCACCATTATGCTGCTGGATTTCATCACCTGCTGTCATGATATCAAACGTACCTATATTGTTACTTTGATTCATCCCATAGGCATAATAATCCGGCATTCCTAAAAGATGTCCCGTTTCATGTATAAGCACTCCGATGTCACTTTCCCGATCACCATAACGATGAATAAAAGAATAGGCATGATACTGAACTCCATCATATGATTTTGAATCAGTATTTTCATTAGCATGCGTCCACCATGTGGAAGACCAATCCCCTGTAGGACCCGCAAAATTCAGATAGACTGCGTCAATCCACCCATCTCCATCGCTATCATACTCATGATAATCAATCTCATCATCTAAACCACTCAGCACTTCATCAATTAGTTGATTAGCCCCGTCCTCATCATAAAACGAATCCGATCCATATTCCTCTCTACTACCCTTTGCGTTATATTCATAAATCTCATCACAATGAATATTCAAAAGTCCATAGGAAGATGTCGCATAGTAGGAATGAAGACTTTCACCATTCTGATTCGAATCCTGCAAGCCATCCTCCGTTCCATTAAAAATCGCAAACAATTCTTCGTCTGTATAAACAGTTTCCATTTCATCATCAGAATCTAACGGATAATCTTCAAATCCTACCTTGACAACAAGAACCTTGACATCCCCCTTTGTCGGCATTCCCCCTCTTGCCGGAACAATATGACTTTCTTCCTTTAAGCTTTCTTTCCCGGTCTCCTGCTCCTCATTGCTGCCTGAAGAATCCACAACCGTTTCGCTGTCCTTGTCACCATGACTATTTTTTTTATGTACCATATTACCATGAACAATACGATAAGTAATGCCACCAATGATGAATACTGCCAAGATCACTGCCAGGCAGATCTTTACGTTTTTCTTCCCTTCCATTCCGGTAACTCCTTTCATCCTATGAAATAAACGTGTGCATACAAAAATCGCACCAGGAAATTTCTATCCCTGATGCAATTCATCCGACAAAAAAATGATTTTCTCACATTCTTTTGAAATTATGATATCCTATTAATTCTTTTTGATAATCAGATGATGGAAAAACGCAATATATTTATATTCTTCAATATCCTGAACTCTCATCTCCATCTTTAGCATATGATTCTGCCAATTGATATCTCTTTGTATATCCTGATTCTGTTGTAAATCCCAAAAAGTTCTCATTCCCATGATCTTTTCGACTTTTAGATTTTTTCCCCATTTTTCGATATCAGAATCATCATAATAATGGATATCACCATAACGGGAAGAGGTACAATCATTGCCATCCAACAGACTGTTTGCTCTGTCAAAATCATTCAGAAGAACGATCATCTGCATAATTCTTCCCGGTCTGTTATGTTTAACAACAGAAATCATTCCATCTTTTTTGAGTAGTCTTGAAAACTCTTTCATAATAGCTTCTCTGTCATCTGCATACTCCAGTACATTATGACAAATGATCACATCAAAAGATTCATCCTCAAAAATCTCAAGGATCTCCTTACTTCCGCAAATCTGTCTGTAATCATTTTTCAGCCATCTTTTTGACACACTTTCCTCTGAAGGTTCAATGGCTACCACCTGATTCTGTGCCGCATAATGGCTTGCTGTCACACCTGTTCCGCTTCCAAAATCAAGGATTCTTTTATTCTTGATTTCTCCAAGCTGATTCCATGCCATCATCTTCATCATGGCATCCCACGGTTCCAAATTAGCGATATCACTATAAATATTATTATCCATCTTTACACCCTTGTATACCGCAATTTTTGCGATACTGCAAAATAGCAATCATTGACTGCCTACATTTTTTGCTTATCCTTTCTTCATAATTGTCTTTTGCTTCATTAGATCACTAATAATAATGGTAACATTAGAAATAGAATAACTAAACTATCCTACTATAATAAAGCAAAATACCTCATGATACAAGCATATTTTTGTTTTAAATGGTATTTTTTCATAATTTTCAAAATTTTACTGATATCATTGTTCCCACATCCGGCTGACTTTCGATTGCTAGTTTCGCTCCGTGAATTTCTACAATATGTTTCACTATGGCCAGCCCTAATCCTGTTCCCCCTGTCTTTTTTGACCGGCTCTTGTCCACTCTGTAAAATCTCTCAAATATCCTCGACAGATTCTCATTTGAGATACCTATTCCGCTATCTTCGACTGTCAATCTATTATCTTCCACATGAATGGAAACGAATCCCCCTGGCTTATTATAATGAATCGCGTTATCACACAGATTATAGACCAGTTCCTCAATCATATCTTTATTGGCCTGAATCATTGTACGCTTACCGGACGCTTTCAATGTGACATGATGCTTTTCTGCTGCCGGTTCCAGCATTGCAATACAATTCAGCACACTCTCATACAAGTCTACGTTTTCAACTTCAAACTCTCCATATTCTGTTGTGTCCAATTCTGACAGTCTCAAAATATCATTAATCAGCGTCAGCAGTCTGTTTGCATTTTTATGGATCTCCCCTGCAAACTTGCGGGTATCCTGTTCATTTGTCATTCCATTTTCAATCAGTTCGGCATATCCGGATACCGATGTCAGAGGTGTTTTTAGTTCATGCGAGATATTAGCGGTAAACTCCTGCCTCATATTGGCATTTTTCAAAATATTCTGATGCTGTTCTTTAATGTGTGATATGACCGGTTCCAATTCTTTGTATGTTTTGATGTTTTCCGGCTCTTCCATATTGTAAGCCATATTTTTAATCGGCGCTAAGATACTTCTGGTAAGAAAATTGCTGATCACAAAACATACCACCAAAAGAAGAAAGGCAATGGCCGCAACAATTGGAATCTCATTGGCAAACATATGATAAATACTGCTGGTTTCCCTTGCCGTTCTTACCACACCTCCATCCGGAAGCCTGATTGCATAATAAAAATTCGTTTTATTAATGGTATTTGACTTTCTCACAGAACTTCCCGTGCCATATTCCAATGCTTTTTCAATCTCAATTCTGTCACTGTGATTGTCAAGTGCTTCCACTTCTGCCACATTATCAAACAACACTTTACCACTTTCATCAATGAGTGTCATACGAATGTGTTCATTCGACAGTTCCTTTGCATATACTTTGGCGGTTTCTTCATCCCCCGTAAAACTTGCATCTGCTAACAATTCCGTATATACTTTGAGGTCAGTCATTACCTCCTGTCGAAAAACTCTGTAATACGCCATGGTACAAAGTGTTGCTGTAAGAAGTATTGCCAGTGCAGCAATAATCATAATATATATATTTATATTCTTTTTCATTGCACTTTACCTGTTTATATTCATTTTACAATATATCCGACATTTCTGACTGTCTGTATGTGGTTTCCCGCATTTCCCAGTTTTTTTCTGAGTGTCTTAATATGCATATCCAGTGTCCTTGATTCCCCTTCAAAATCAATCCCCCATATTCTGTCCATCAGCACATTTCTCTTCATCACGATTCCCGCATTGCGAAGCAAAAATGCCAAAAGTTCATACTCTTTAAAAGTAAGTTCAATTGGCTGTTGATTCACCATACACAAACGCTGCTCCGGCTCTAACACAATTTCTGCCAGTTCCAGCCTTTGTTTTTCCTTTCCACTTCCGCTTCTCCTTAACAATGCCTTGACTCTTGAAATCAATTCCATGATGCCAAAGGGCTTTGTAATATAATCATCCGCTCCCAGATCCAGTCCTTTTACGGTATCAATTTCTGACGACTTCGCTGTCACCATGATGACAGGAATGTTTGCGATCCTGTCATCTTCTCTGATTCTTCTTAACACATGAAGTCCATCTTCATCCGGAAGCATAATATCCAACAGAATCAGGTCAGGCACTGTGATATCCAATTTTTCATAGAATTCACTCGCCCTTTCAAATCCGGTTACTTCATAACCGGCACTCTTCAGTGCATACATTTCAATTTCAAGAATGTTTTTATCATCCTCTACAATGTAAATCTGTTCCATCTCATCACCCACTTTTACATGTTACTATCGGATTCTTTCTTATCAGTCTCTTCTAAATACTCCTCCATATTCAGCTCTTTGATCGGTTCCACATATTTTCTTTCGTAATAATGATACATCGCCTTATACTCCTCACTGTTAATATCCACTAAATGGCCATGCATCTCATCAAAGTCATTGTCACCGGATGTTCTCTTGATAACATGCAATGCGATATTCTGTGAATGGGCTGCAATACGTTCATAGGCAGAAATGATATCAAATAAAATGACACCGCCCTGGATTCCACATATTCCCATTTGAAGACGCTCAATATGATGTGCCTTGATCAACTCTTTGAGATTTCCTACAATCCTGCAAAGCGGCTCTACCCTGGATGCTTTCGTCGTATCATCCTGTATAAATGACGTAATCGCATTTTCCATGGTATCAATCACTGCTTTTGAAATGCTCTCCAATTCTTTCATTCCCGGTTCAGTAAAATTTAATTCTTCCTCATATTTATCTCTTGAGGCATAGGCTAAGTCAACCATATGGTCTCCAATTCTTTCAATATCCCCAATCGAATTGAGAATTTCCGTAATGACTCGTTTTTCGTCAGCACTTAATTTTTTTCTTTCTATCTTGATCACATAAGCCGACAGGGAAGTTTCACATTTATCGATAAAAGCTTCATTTTCTTCAACTTTTTCAAAAATATTTGCATCATACTGATGAATCAGACCGTTCGCCATCTCATAATTCTGTGTCACTTTTTCTGCCATCTTGATAATCAGCTGTTTACACTGTTCAAGCGCAACAGAAGGTGTCATCAGAAGTCTGTCATCCAACCTGCTAAACTCTGATTTTTCGTCGTCTTCTTCCACGTCTTGTGTAATCACACCTGTAAAATCAGCCAAAAGATCCGAAAATGGAAGAAGTATCATACTGGTAATCAGATTATAGGCAAGATGAATATTGGCGATATTTCCTCTGTTCACCTTATGGGAAAACGCCGGGATTCCAATCAGATAGCAGACTCCATAAATCACGACTGAGAAGAATACAGCACCTACAATATTGAAAATCAGATAACTGTACGCAACCCTCTTTGCCTTTTTATTGGCACCGATACTGCCAAGAATAATCGTCATACATTTTCCAATATTTTGTCCTATGATAATAGGAATTGCAGTGGCATATGTAATACTGCCGGTGGCAGATAATGCCTGTAAGATACCTACAGAAGCACTGGAACTCTGAATGATGGCAGTAATGATCAGACCTGTCAGGATTCCCACAAGCGGATTTTCAAATGAGGTAAAAAGTGACTTGAATTTATCACTGCTGCTTAATGGCTCAAATACCTTTTCCATTGTTGTCATTCCATAGAATAAAACGCCAAGTCCGATCAGTATACCGGATACATTTTTTAATTTTTTGTCTTTGGCAAACATATGAATAAAGGCGCCAAGACCTACCAGCATCGGAGCAAATGCTGACGGTTTTAAAAGCTGTAACACAATATTTCCTGAACCTAAATCTCCCAGTCGCAAAATCTGTGCCGTAACCGTACTTCCGACATTAGAACCGAGAACAACCGGAACCGCCTGGTTTAGCTGCATAATACCTGCATTAACAAAACCAAGAAGCATCATCGTTGTCGCTGCGGAACTCTGAATAATCGCAGTCACTCCGACGCCAAGACTCCATCCTTTGATATGTCCTATGCCTTTCTTTTTACTTGTTGTTAATTTTTCAAGTGTCCTTTCCAGCCCTGAGCCTGCCAGTTTTTTCAGGTAAGAACCCATAAGATTCATACCGAATAAAAACAATCCGACACCACCAAACAGCTGTATAATACTGATAATATCCATAAATTTTCCTTTCGTATGATATCATTATTTTTATGACTACGATTCAAATCATATCGTCCAAAAGTAAAATTTATATCGGATGTATGTAAAAAGCATGTAAAATCGCCATCATTTACATCCATCCGATTCATCATCAATTGATAAATTCTTCAAATTCGATTTCGGAAGCCAGTCGCAAATCTCCTCTCGGACTCACAGAAACAGTACCGACCTTCACTCCATCCGGCATACAATTTCTCTTGAACTGCTGCCTGAAAAATCTGGTATAGAAAACTTTTTGCCATTTCATAATCTCTTCATCACTAAACTTAAATTCTTCATTCTGTTTTACTGCATTTTTACACAAAAACAAAATTTCTTCCGGTGACATTCCATAACGAAGCGTATAGTAAAGAAAGAAATCATGTAATATATAGGAACCAACTGTATCTTCTGTCTTCTGTGCAATCGTTCCATCCGCATTCGGCGGCAATAGTTCAGGACTGACAGGGGTATCCACTATGTCTTCAATCACCGTTTCAATTCCTTCAAATCCGTTTTTTCCCATATAATGACCAATCTCATCCACCAGGGTTTTCACCAATGTCTTCGGAATGCTTGTATTCACAGCATACATACTCATATGATCACCATTATAAGTACACCATCCCAGGGCTAATTCTGACAAATCTCCGGTTCCGATCACAAATCCACCCTCTTTGTTAGCGACATCCATCAAAATCTGGGTACGCTCTCTCGCCTGGCAGTTTTCATACGTAATGTCATGAACATCTTCCTTCTGTCCAATATCCTTAAAATGCTGTCTGACAGAATTCACAATGCTGATTTCTCTTGCATCGCAGCCAAGGATTTTCATTAACTTTGTTGAATTATTTCTTGTACGGCTTGTTGTTCCAAATCCCGGCATTGTAATTCCCATCAACGTTTTAGCCGGCAATCCAATGTTTTTCACTGCCTGTGCTGACACAAGAAGTGCAAGTGTCGAATCAAGTCCGCCTGATACACCTACAACGATACACTTACTATTGGTAGTCTCAATCCTTCTTTGAAGGCCTGCCACCTGCATCTGAAAAATAGAAAGACATCTTTCCAGTTTATTTCTTGAAGGAACAAATGGTGTAATAGGTATTCTTGCAAGAATCTCTTCTTTTTTTAGAAGCTCTTTTTTGCATGATACTTTGACATACTCTCTTTCTGAAAAAACTCTTTTGCAATCAGAAAAAGACTTGTTGGCAATTCTGTCATGTCTGATTTTTGTTAGATTAAAATCTTTGATCAGTACTCCGTTTTCAAACGGTTTTATTTCTCCAAGAAGCTTTCCATTTTCATACATCAGGTTGTGTCCGCCAAATACCAGATCTGATGTAGATTCATATCTTCCTGCCGATACATAAGCATAGCCGCAGATACAGGTTGAAGATGTATTCCCAATCAGTGTTCGTCTGAATTGCTCTTTTCCTATCACTTCATTGGAAGCGGAAAGATTCAGGATAATCTCTGCTCCATTTAACGCAAGAAGCCTTCCCGGCGAAACAGTTGTCCAGGCATCTTCACAAATCTCAATTCCAACATTGACACTTCCATTGCTGTTCTGATTCTCATTATCCTTATTTGTACGATCTTTTGTTCCCATCTCAATAATGATGTTATTTCCAAAATCAACTTTTTCTCCACCGGGAAGTTCCATCACAGTCCTGTCATACCTGCCGGCCGTAAACCATCTCTTTTCATAAAACTCCCCATAATTTGGCAGATACGTTTTAGGAATAATGGCAATAATTTTTCCGTTCTGCAGCATCGCTGCACAATTAAACAACTCTCCATCCTTTTCCAATGGAAGTCCTACAACGAGTGCTGCCGACTTCTCACATTCAGGATGACTACCGGTATACTCTGCCAGCTTTAAAAGCTCACTCATCGTATGATTTAACAAATTTCGGTTGCTAAAAAGATCAGCACATGTATACCCTGTCATAGATAATTCCGGTGTAATAATCACATCTGCCTGATTTTTGAACTCATCATATATTTTTTTAATTTCCTCACAGTTTTTACTGACATTTCCAATATGAACCCTTGGTGTCGCCGCTGCTACTCTAAACAAATTGTTTAACATGTCATACCTCCATTCGTTTTTTCTAACTCAAAACTTTCCATCATTCAATCGTTGTCTAATCTGTGCTAAAGACTGCTCTTTGATCATCTTTCCATCCTTAAATACCGTTTCTAACAGATTTCCTTCCTTCGGTAAATCATCTTTGGTATAGCCATCCCTGAATGCCAGTTTTCCGTTTTCATCCCTGTAAACATAGCATAACCCTTTCTGGCTCTTCTTAAATCCACCATCTTTTGGATTTTTAAAAATAGGGATCGGTTTTCCATCTACTTCGCAATATGTTGCTTTGATACATGAACTAAAGGTATCTCTTGTAAATGGTTTCAACTCACCATCCTCTTCCACACACTGCATACTAAAGCTTCCTACTCCAAGTGAGACATTACTGCAGGCAAATCCATTTTTGATTAAAATTTCATAAATCTGTCTGCATCTTTGAATCGTGATGCTGTCTCCATAAATCGCCTTAACGTGTGGATCTAATACCTTGTATCCTTTTGCATTGATTGTGCCACCAAATTGATCCCACAACTTAAAGACAGTTTTTGTGACTACTTCTACACAGTCTCCACTGTCACCACGCATCAACATACAGCCATTATGAGCCAGAATATCCTCTTTTATTCTTGGCAGAATCACATCGATGACATTCCAATAGTCATAAGAATCTAAAACGGCTGAAAAACTGGTGTCAGGATATACCTCCCTTAACAGTCTTTTAAGAAGGGTTTCCTCATCTCCATCTACTGCATAATTACTGCACATAACAGAATGTTCTGTACTGACTGCACCGAATGCTACCGGCTCCTTTTCACAGTCACATAAATACATCTGCTCAAGAAATGGAATTACCGGAACTGTTGCCGTATTCAAAAATGACAGGCACCATCCTGCACTAGACTTCACAGCTGACTGTAAACATTCCTGTCCTCTAAATGAGAAATCTCCCAGTGCCCTTGCCCTGCTGATCTCATCATCCACAGAAATATCATAATAGTGATTCACAATTTTTCTATAAGCAGCGCCAACTGTTGCACTAAGCATCGGATGCCACATTTCTGCGCTGATCAATGATTCCAATGCCTGTGGCAGCCATGCAAAGTCCGGATGAGTATTGGTGATTTCAAACATCGGAACATGCATCGGCACTTTTGTTCCCTCCGCAATTGCTTTGATTTCAATAGGAAGATAACCAAGTTGATGAAGTTTCACGATTTTTTCACTCTTAAATGCATTTTTTCCAAGAGAAGCATTGAGAATACGCTCATATTCTCCTACTACCTTATCCAATGGAAGAGCAAAAAAGTTATCATGAAAGTATTCTATCAGATATGTTTTGACAAATGCCTGCAAACCAAACATGACAACCTCATCCCACATTTTCACGCGACTCATTCTCGGTGTAAAATATGAAACTGATTTTTCAATCTTTTCCGGCAGCATATCTGAATGAACCGCCTTATAAAAATCAATTAAAAGCATCGGATTAGTATTCACCATACGAATCAACCTCCATTCTTTTTTCAATATCCAATCACCTTGCAGCCTTTTACAGGAAATCCTATGATGATTGCATTTTCTCTTACAATTCTGTTATTACTTTTATTCTATCATTTTCATCTTCTTTTTGATAGATACTGTCTGTCGTATAAATCTTTTTAATGTAATCTGTTTTTAGAAGCTCACCGTTCCATACAGATTTTTCCAAATGGGTGACAAACAGATTGATTTCATTGGCACCCATTTCTTTTAGTTTCTTTGCAGAGCTTAAAAATGTACCACCATAGGAACAGATATCATCTATGATCAAAACATCTTTTCCCATCAGTTTTTTGGTATCTCCCCACACATCAAGACCAATGATTTTACCGGTGCTAAAGTCTCTATTTTTGATACCAAAGCAGCATGGAAGATCAACCATTTCACTATATCTTTTTTTTGCCCCTTCATCAGGACAGAACAAAACCAAATCTGTCCCAATCTGATCTATTACCTTATCAATATAGGGCTTTGGCGAAAGCAGTTTCACATGGTCAATCAAGGCAAGACTCACATTTGAATGTGCGTCAAGGATCTCTACTCTCTTAAACGAAAGGCTGTTGATGAGTTCTGCAAAATACTTCAGTGTAAAAACATCTTCTGCTTTCTTCACCCTGTCCTGTCTCGCATTGGGAATATATGGCATTTTTAAAACAATATTCTGAAATCCTGCTTCTTTCAAATGTTTCGTGAGAAAATAAACTGCCAACAGTTCTTCATTATTCTCATAATTCCATTGGATGATCATCTCATCCTCTTTGTTTTGATTTCCCGGGTTTTCTTTCAAAAGCAGCGTTCCATCCGGGAAATGATTCACCTCTATCCTCTTTTCATTTAACCGAATCATAACTTGCCTCCTATATCACTTGTCACTATTTCATTGATTATTCCACTTACTATTCCGTTTGATTTACTATTCCGTTAATCATACTATTCAATTTCAATCTGGCACATCTTCATTGCCTCAATTGCATTTTTGTGACTTTGTGGTGTCACTCCGGCACAACACTTTTCATCCACGGTAATCGTTACCTCAGGCAGATTGGCTTTGATCAGCATCGCATTTGAAATAACACAGATATCTGTACACAGACCAATTAAGGTAACACTTTTCACATCTTTATTCTGCCTTAAGTACTCTGCCAATTCTACAGAACCAAATGTTATTTTATTAAATATTTTTGTATCCTCTGTGATCAGTTCGGCAATCTCACTTCTGATCTTCCATCCTTCGGTTCCTTTCAAGCAGTGAGGAACCGGAAGATTTCTTCCTTCCTGAGTCTCCATATAGTTTTCCCCATGCGTATCTCTTGTAAAAACAACTTCACCATCAAAGTGTTTGATTTTTTCAACTACATTTCCAACGATCAAAACAGCCTCATCTGTTCCAAGAGCTCCATCAATAAAATCATTCTGCATATCAACTACAACTAACACTTTTTCACTCATACTGAATTCCTCCTTTTGATTTTGCAAATGCTCTCGCAAATACATGAATTGCAATTGATTATTATTACTTGTATAATATGTATTATAATCAGTATTTTTCTTTTGTCAAGTACTTTTTATCACTTTAATAATATCTTTTTTTTATTTTCTTTATTTCAATGTCTTTTTCGTATACATTAATAGAACAATTTTACTTCTTCTATGATATGATATCCATCATCATCCAGGTTAATCAGACTCACACTGCAATTCTTTTGAAGTCCCCCCGACCAATATTCACTAATGTCATTCTTTCGAATATGCCTCATGATTGCTTTATTTAAAGCGCCATGCCCGACAATCATAATTCTTTCATATTCGTTTCGATGCGGTTCTATGACTTCTTCCATAAATTCCTTCGCACGAATGCTGATTTCTTCAAAAGACTCCCCTTCTTTTGGTGCTTTGTATAACTCTGGTCTGTCAAAAAAATAATGAAAATCATCTGAAGGATCAGCAAGAAGCTGTTTAAAGTTTTTCCCTTCATTCACACCAAAACATAATTCCCTAAGTCTTTCATCTCTTATAATCCGAATATTTCTGTGTCCCCTGATCAAACATGCCGTCTCATAGGCACGAATCAAAGGGGAACTATAGATGATATCAAAATGCACCCCTTCTAATTCCCTTCCGGTTTTTCCTGCCAATTCCCGCCCCCACTCATTAAGTTCAATATCTGCCCTTCCCTGAAGCAGACCCTTTGCATTCCAGATTGTCTGTCCATGTCTTACAATATATATTTCCATCTATATAAATCCTTTCATTATTCTTTAATACGTTGCTTTTGTGCAGTAACTGTCATTCAATTATACCATATATTTCCCTTTGTTTTATACAAAAAGTGGATTTTGCAAAACAAACAAAAATCTGTTTTGCAAAATCCACTTTTTTATTCCAGTCAAATTAATATCTCTGAATTATTTTGAAGCCTTTTTCGCTGTTGTCTTTACAGCGGCTTTCTTTGTTGCTGTTTCTTTTACTTCAGCTGCCTTTGTCTCTACTTTCTTTTCTGCTTCTTTAGCGGCTGTTTTTGTCTCTGCTGCTTTCTTTGCCGTTGTTTCTTTTACTTCAGCTTTCTTAGCAACCGGTTCCTCTACTTTTGTCTCAGCCTTTTTTGCAACAGTCTTTGCAGCGGCTTTCTTTGGTGCCTCTTTTACCTCTGCTGCCTTTGCAGCTGTCTTCTTTGGTGCTGCCTTTTTAACAGCTTTCTTTAACTCAACCTGCTTTAATAATGCTGCTTTGCCAAGGTTTCCTTCTACTTTGATTGATCCTTTTGCATAAGCATCTTCAATACTGAGTTTACCATCTGCAACATCACTGATTACATCTGTTGAGGCAATTACTAAAACATCATGATCACGGTAATCATATGGCTGAATATCTAATGCACCATCTGCAACCTTGAAATAAAAGATACCTGATGCTTCTCCTTCAACGTTAACCTGAACAGCAATCTGTTCTGTAATCTTTTCTACATTTGCTTCTTTATAAGCTGCTTTTACTTTTTCTACTAATTCCTGGTAAGTCATATTTTCCTCCTTTTTGAATACCTAATACAGTATAACATTTAAGTAAATTATGTCAAGCTATTATTTTTTTTATCTGTTTACTATATTAAATACCACAAGTATATCAGAAAACGCAAGTAGAATTTATTCTCTTATTTTGTCATTTTTCAGTCAAATTAAACAAATATTTGCCAATACATATGATTTTCTACTGTCAAATTCTTCTGATATTTACAATTCAAAAAAAGTAGATTTGACTGAATTTCTAAATCTTATGAGTCAATCGGATTGACATGTACCATCACATGTTTCACTTCTGTAAACGTCTGCTCAATTTCATCATGTAAATTGTGAGCGATTTCATGTGCAGCTTTTAAACTCATATTACCATCTACGGCAATTTCAATATCAACATAGATTTTATTGCCAAACATTCTCGTCTGAAGCAGATCTACACGCTCTACCCCTTTTTGCGAAACTGCGCATTCAAATAATTGTTTTTGCATTTCTTCACTGCATGCGTGGTCAACCATCCTGTTAATTGCATCATTAAAAATCTCCCATGCTGCTTTGATGATGAATACACTGATCACAATACATGCAACCGGTTCTAAAACCGTATAGCCCTTGAGTGCGCCACCAATACCAATGAGCGCTCCTACTGACGACAGGGCATCTGACCGATGGTGCCACGCATCTGCCATCAATGCAGACGAATTGATTCTTTTTGCATTCATCTTTGTATACCAGAACATCATCTCTTTCGAGACGATTGAAACGATTGCCATGATCAGAGGAATATAACTATATGACACTATTTTTTTATAATCACCCGAAAGGATGTTTTTTGCCGCTTTTACTCCGATTTGCAAACCGGTAATGCACAGAACTGTCGCCAAAATAATCGCGGCCACACACTCAAATCTTTCATGTCCATAGGGATGCTCTTTATCTGAATCTTTTGATGAAATCCTGACTCCGATGACAACAATGATACTGCTGAATACATCTGAAGCGGAATGAACTGCATCACTTACCATAGCAGCCGAAGAATATAGGATACCTGTCAAAAACTTAAACAATGAAAGAATCAGGTTACCCACAATACTGACAAACGAAACTTTCACCGCAACCTGTTCAAACTCTCCGGTATCAATCGACTGATGACTTCCTTCTTTCAATTCTTTTTGCATATTATATACAACTCCATCTATAATAATTGTTTTAAATTTTGTGCTTTGTTTACTCCATAGACATCCCGGTATACGGATTGATACTCTTCAAAACTGATCCGGCAATGATATCCCAATAATTCCATTTCAGTTCCAAACACATCTGCCAGTATGCCCATTTCCCTCATTGAATGATCGAGATAAAACTTTTTTCTCTGTTCTCTTTGTTTCTGATTGGAAGACTCAATATCAGGGCTTTCTATTTCAAGAAAAAACTTCTGATCCGAATAATAATCCTGCAGCAATCCAAGTGCTTTTCCACCAATTCCTCTTCCTCTCTTTGTCTGTAAAATGGCAAAATAATCTAAAAGAACGTATTCCTTCGTATTCATGGTGATGGCCAGGCCTACAAATTCCCCTTCCTCTTCGATATACCATACATCAGTCAATCCTTGTCTCTGTTTGTATTTGATCAAACGGAATGGTTTTTTCTCACATTCCGGAAATGAGCTTTGGTATAATTCTCTTATTTTATGATAATGGTTGATTGTGTTTGCTTTGATTAGTTCCATTTCGACTCCTTTTCAAGAAAATAGCAGTATTCTTTCTTTTTCTCTTGCAAATGCAAAATTTAAGTGGTAACATCTGTATGATTAAATGAATATTACTATCTTACCACAAAATACCGATAGAGGAAAGGAACACTATGAAATACTTAAAACAATTTGGAATTATTTTGTTCATCTCATTTTTGGGAGAAATTTTCAATCACCTTATTCCCCTTCCTGTTCCGGCTAGTATTTATGGAATTGTCATTCTGTTTTTATGTCTTGAATTAAAGGTGATCCGGCTCGAGTCTGTGAAAGATACAGGTAAGTTTCTGATTGAAATCATGCCTGTCATGTTCATTCCTGCCGCTGCCGGTGTGATGGATGTATGGAGTATTATCAAGCCATCCTGCTTCGAATACGCAGCCATTCTTATTGTTTCCACAATTGCCGTAATGGCTGTGTCCGGTCTGGTGACACAATTGGTTGTAAGACTTACGGGAAAATCTTCAATCCAAACTTCTGACACAAAACACAAAAAAACTGACAATAAGAACGACAATAAGAACAAGCAGTCTTAAAATAATGGAGGTAAAAATGGGTGATTTTTTAGAAAATTCAGTATATTTTGGAGTTACTATCAGTTTAATTTCATACGGGTTCGGCGTATTATTAAAGAAAAAGTTTCAGATTTCAGTTTTCAACCCGTTGCTCATATCAATCATCATCACCATTGTATTTCTTGCAGCCACAAAAACCGACTACAAGACGTATTACAATTCCGCAAAGTATATCAGTTATCTTCTGACACCTGCCACGGTATGCCTTGCCATTCCTTTATATGAACAGATTGAAATCCTGAAAAAAAATTTTGCAGCTATTATCGCAGGGATTACATCAGGTGTGATTACATCACTATGCTGCATTTTAGCAATGGTACTGCTTTTTGATATGGACCATAAACAATATGTTTCTCTCCTCCCTAAATCAATTACCACTGCAATCGGTATGGGAGTATCGGAAGAACTCGGAGGATATGTTGCAATTACGACAGCAATCATCATTATCACAGGTGTATTTGGAAATGTCATCGGGGAACTTGTTCTATTTATTTTCAGAATCAAGGAACCCGTAGCAAAAGGGATTGCGCTGGGAACAGCTTCCCACGCGATTGGTACTGCAAAAGCAATGGAATTAGGTGAAATTGAGGGTGCCTTAAGCAGTCTATCGATTGTGGTTGCCGGAATCATCACCGTCGCAGGTGCTTCCATCTTTGCAAATTTAATTTAACTTTTTCTTTCTTATACGATTCAAGGTTAGGGTGATTAAATTTTATCAATAAAATAGATTAAATTTAATCATTCTATTTTTTATTATCCCATGTTAAAATATCATCATAAAAATTGATAAATTTTAATATTTATTTGTTTATTTTAGATAGGCTAATGATGTAATCAATGGGAGGATTTCTATGAAAAATGTTGAAAAATATATGCGACAGTACTTCATGCCACCTGTGTGTGAATACGATTGGGTAAAAAAAGACCATATTGACAAAGCGCCAATCTGGTGTTCTGTTGACTTAAGAGATGGTAATCAGGCATTAATCGAGCCAATGGGTCTTGATGAAAAACTTGAATTTTTCAAGATGCTTGTGGACATCGGATTTAAAGAAATTGAAGTAGGTTTTCCTGCCGCTTCTGAAACAGAGTTTACTTTTATGCGAACACTGATTGAAAGAAATATGATCCCAGAGGATGTTACTGTTCAGGTACTGACACAGGCAAGGGAACATATCATCAAGAAAACGTTTGAAGCAGTAAAAGGAGCTCCTCGCGCAGTAATCCACCTCTACAATTCCACTTCTGTTGCACAAAGGGAACAGGTATTTAAAAAAGATAAAGAAGAGATTAAGAAACTTGCCGTAGATGGCGCCAAATTACTAAAAAAGCTTGCCGATGAGACAGACGGAAACTTTTCATTCGAATACAGTCCGGAGAGTTTTCACGGTACTGAAGTTGAGTATGCCCTTGAAGTCTGCAATGCAGTTCTTGATGTATGGCAGCCTGATTCCAAACACAAATCCATCATCAATATTCCTGCTACTGTTGAAACTGCAATGCCACATGTCTTTGCCACACAGATTGAATATATCAGCAAGAACTTAAAATACAGAGAGAATGTTGTATTGAGCCTTCATCCTCACAACGACAGAGGATGTGGTGTCAGCGATGCTGAGCTTGGATTACTTGCCGGTGCCGACCGAATTGAAGGTACATTATTCGGAAACGGTGAACGAACAGGTAATGTTGATATTATCACCATAGCCATGAATCTTTTCTCTTATGGAATTGAGCCAGGTCTGAATTTTTCGAATATGCCTCAAATCCGTGAGACGTACGAACGTTTAACACAGATGCATGTACACGAAAGGCAGCCATATGCCGGAGACCTTGTATTTACAGCCTTTTCAGGTTCTCATCAGGATGCCATTGCAAAAGGTATGAATTTACGTGAAGAAAACCAGTCTGAAAAATGGACTGTTCCTTATCTTCCAATCGACCCTGTCGATGTAGGAAGGACGTATGATGCAGATGTCATCAGAATTAACAGCCAGTCAGGCAAGGGTGGCATCGCTTATATCCTTAAAACGAATTTTTCAATTTCTGTTCCTAATCAGATGAAGGAAGAAATCGGATATACCGTAAAACAGGTATCTGATGAGGAGCACAAAGAATTATCACCACAGTGGGTTTATGAAATATTTGAGGAAAACTATATCAGCCATATGCCGAATTTCAAGATTAGTGAATGTCATTTCAGCCAGACCAATGGAATCATGGCAGAATCAACGATTGTGTGTGGAGAACGAAAGACGATTGTAGATGCTAATGGAAACGGAAGACTGGATGCTGTCAGCAACACGATTAAACAGTATTTTAATATCAGTTATGAGCTTTCCAATTATGAAGAACATGCATTATCAAGAGGTTCCTCATCCAAAGCAATGGCATATGTTGGAATCCATTGTGACGGAAAAGCTTACTGGGGTGCCGGAATTGATGAAGATATTATCAAAGCCTCCATTAATGCTTTGGTTGTAGCGGTAAACAAACTTCCTCAGGTGCAAAATGACAAAAACGTCAAAGATGACCGTTTAATCTCAATGATCAATTATATACAGGCTAATTTTAAAACCATTACCCTTGATGATATGGCTGCGCATTTCAACTTATCGACACCTTATATTTCGAAATATATTAAGGATAAATCAGGTAAAACGTTTGGTGAGCATGTAACACAGATTAAGATGAAGAAAGCAAAGACATTGCTGAAAAATGGTAATATGACAGTTGAAAACATCTCCGAAGCAGTTGGGTATCCAAATGTAGAGCATTTTATCCGTACATTTAAGAAAATATTTGATCTGACACCAATCCAGTATAGAAACAAACATCAGTCATAAATCAATGAATGTGATCAATTTATGTGATCAATTTTAACATACCACTAATTAAAATAGATGTAATGCGACCAAAAAAGCATCCCCTTTCATACCGGGGATGCTTTTTGGTTCATAATGAATGTTTCATTTCACAGCAATGTCCATTTAATTCCTTTCATTGAAATGCCCTGCTATGATGTATCGTTATTTCCTATGCGATCGACCTTACCCGATTGCTGCCAATGCCTGCTCCAAATCTGCAATCAAGTCATTCTTGTCTTCGAGACCACATGACATTCTTACAAGTCCTGCAGGTATTCCGGCTTCCACTAGCTGTTCATCTGTCAGCTGTCTGTGAGTAGATGAAGCTGGATTTAAACAACATGTTCTGGCATCTGCTACGTGTGTTTCAATCGCAGCCAGTTTCAAGTTTTTCATAAATGTTTCTGCTGCAGCTCTTCCACCCTTCAATTCAAATGAAACAACTCCACATCCGCCATTTGGCATATATTTCTGTGCAATATCATAGTATTGATTACTCTTGAGTCCCGGATAGCTTACATAAGAAACCTGAGGGTGATTTTCAAGAAATTCAGCAACAGCCTGTCCGTTTTCAACATGTCTTGGCATTCTTACGTGGAGGGATTCCAATCCCAGATTTAAGATAAAGGCATGTTGCGGTGACTGTATGCAGCCAAAATCTCTCATGAGCTGTGCCGTACACTTCGTAATAAATGCACCTTCATTTCCAAATTTTTCAACATATGTAATACCATGATAAGAATCATCCGGTGTGCAAAGTCCCGGGAATTTATCCGCATGTGCCATCCAGTCGAATTTTCCACTGTCAACAATCGCACCTCCTACCGCTGCACCATGTCCGTCCATATACTTTGTTGTAGAATGTGTAACAATATCTGCTCCCCATTCGATTGGTCTTAAGTTGACCGGTGTCGGAAATGTATTATCTACAACTAATGGAACACCATGTGCATGTGCTGCCTTCGCAAATTTCTCAATATCGAGAACAGTAAGAGCAGGATTGGCAATCGATTCTCCAAACATCACTTTTGTGTTTTCCTTAAATGCAGCATTTAATTCTTCTTCCGTTGCATCAGGTGACACAAATGTAACCTCAATTCCCATCTTAGCCATCGTCACAGAAATCAAATTGAATGTTCCTCCATAGATGGATGAAGACGCAACAATATGACCACCACACTCACATATATTAAACAGTGCAAAAAAGTTGGCTGCCTGTCCTGATGATGTCAGCATAGCTGCCGAACCACCTTCGAGTTCTGCAATCTTTGCAGCCACATAATCATTGGTAGGATTCTGAAGCCTTGTATAAAAATATCCTGATGCCTCCAAATCAAACAGTTTTCCCATATCTTCGCTTGTATCATACTTAAATGTAGTAGACTGTACAATCGGAATTTGTCTCGGCTCTCCGTTTCCCGGTGTATAACCTGCCTGAACACATTTTGTATTAATTGAATAATCGCTCATCTCTTTACCTTTATAATATCCTTTCTTTTAGTTTTTATATTTATAAATGCAATATAGTTAAGTATATACCATTCTTTTCCCGTTGGCAATCAATTGATAAAAGATTTATGA
>CACYDA010000092.1 GCA_902773095.1 uncultured Lachnospiraceae bacterium
AGGAAGCTGTAAAGGAGAGGACATATATGATATTTGAGAATATGAGTTGGACGAGAGAACCGGCTGATTATAAAATTCTATCAAACCGAATAGAAATTACTACGACCCCGCATACGGATTTGTGGCAGAGGACATATTATCATTTCCGCAACGACAACGCGCCTGTTTTGCAGATGGAGACGGCAAATCGATATTTTTCTTTCGTAGTAAAGACGGACTTTACGGGTTCCCATCACCGTTTTGACCAGTGTGGCATCGTCATGTATTTGGACAGCGAGAATTGGCTAAAGGGATCCGTAGAATACGAAAATGATGTGTTCCGGCATCTGGGCTCTGTGGTGACCAACCACGGCTATTCAGACTGGGCAACTACTGAAATACCCGCAGATGTGAAAACCATGTGGTATCGTCTCAGCCGCAGAGAAGATGACTACTGTATTGAGTGTTCCAAGGATGGCAAGACCTTCAGCCAGATGAGGGTGTGTCATATGTGGGAGGGAGCAGGCAACATCAGATTCGGCATTTATGCCTGTAGCCCTGAAGAATCAAGTTTTAGGGCAATCTTCACGGATATGAAGATAACAGAGTGTGCATGGAAGGCGCATGATGGTCATCAGCCGGATTAACAAAGTTCACTGTAATTCTATCTTCCATAAGTTTTTCCGTAAATTCTTCCGTTTTAGACATTCTGCTTTCTTCAATACATAGATTTCTTGCGATAGTGTACAAATATCGGATTCTTTTTCCACGTTCCTTATAATGACTGTTCAAAAAACGCAGAAATGTTTCCTGAGTCAGATCCTGTGAAGTCTCCCTGTTATGAACCCTATAGTAACAGAAGCGGTATATTTTTTCGTACTGTTCTTCTATATCCATGGATAGTCTTTTATACCTCATTCCATAGTGTTTAATGAATAATCGAATCAAAATGTGCGGCTCTTAGAAATATTTTTCTATTAATTAGTATTTTTTATTATTAAAACACTCCTCAATAGGTTTTACTACGAAAACTCACTACCTCTTTGATTTAAATTTATTATTATCTGATTAGGAAAACATTGAATTTCAGAGATTTTTATTATAGTCGGAGACAGAATCATATTTCTGCATCGGCTTTTTGATTTTGTGGATAGGCGAAAATGGTGGAAAAGAAACGGGTATTTTAAACAAAGGTGAGAAAATTTGCCTGATGTATGGACATTTATGTCAAATGGTGTTATTATCTAATGTTAGAGGTCACTAACTTGAGCGTTTTGGGGCGTATTGAAGTATGGGAATAGAGCCGGGTTTTCAGTACAAAATGATCAGTGGCATGTTCAAACTGATTGGTGTAAACAACATGCTGGATAAGGAAGGGGCAAAAAGAGTATTGATGACACAAAGTGCTATGCACCAGGAGTATTTTGAGGCATTGAAATAATGCGAAAGGAGAAGAGAAAAAGTGAAGGCAGATTATAAAAACCGGGTGCCAAAAGGAATGATATATGGGATGTTTGCAGGAACGGCAGGGCTTGCTGCAACGTATCTTGATGTAGGTAAAAAAAGATTGGCAGGAAAGTCAGGGTTAAGCAAATGGTTATAACAGCAGTAGCCGTAGGAACCGGAGGAGATGTGAATCCGCTGGCAGAGCTGGGCGAGGAAATGATAAAGAGAGGACATGAGTTTCGGATTCTGACATCCGAGGCTTTTTGCTCGCTCATAGAGAATAAGGTGTCACCATTTTAAAGCTTGATACAGATGCAGGCCATGTGATGCAGTATCTAGTTGCGGAATATAAGACCAGTACAGATTTTATGGAGGGTATGAACCTGATGACCATGATTGCTATGAATAAGTGGAGACGAAAGAATGGTCTTCCGAAGTGGCGTATGAAGAGTACTTATAAGGAAATGGGAGGTCGGAAGCTCCTGACATTTTACCCGACAAGCCATGTGTTGATGAGGCCTGATCCGGCGTGGGGTGATCATATCCGTGTGACTGGCTATTGGTATCACCCGGATGAGGCAGAAAGCGAATATCAACCACGGGAGGATTTGCTGAAGTTTCTGAATTCTGGTGAAAAACCGATTTTTGTTGCATTTGGCAAGGCAGAGTCTACAGAACTTGCTGAGCTTCAGATAAGAGTATTACAAGCCTTGAAGGAAACGGAGATACGTGTGGTCATACAGGCTGATCAAATACCGAAGTCCGAAAGGCATAATACAGATCGGCTATATTTTATTGGCAATATGCCATATTCCTATATATTTGGGAAAGTAAGGGCAGTGGTTCATCATGGCGGAAATACTACAAACGGTTTGGGACTTCGGGCAGGACTTCCAACACTTGTGATATCGCTTGCACTTAATCAATATTTCTATGGCCGCATGGATCATAGGATCGGAGCCGGACCTGAACCCTTATATATCCGTAAAAGATTATGTACAGTGGATGAGATCAAAGCCTCGCTGAATGATCTGGTCAGCGGAAAATATGACAATGGAGAACTTGATGCTTCAAAAGAAATACTTGAAGAAAATGGTGTAAAAGATGCAGCTGATGCGATAGAGGCGTATATCAGAAAGGGATAGGTTTCCACAGGGAAGGAATCATGAAATTAGTTATTAAGGACGGTGAAGAAATGATGTGGGACAAAGCATATCCAAAATCATGGGGCAGGTTGTTTGAGAGGTACTGCGATGAGTATCTTCCCGAAAGGAAAGAGGAAATCTGCTTTCGTGCTGATAAAGAATATAAGAAGCTTTTGAACCAAATGCCAGATTTGGGCGGGAAAGAAAACCGCATGGCAGAAAACATGGGGAATAAAGATTAATCCGGAAAACAGGAAAGAAGGATACAGCTTTCACCTGATGGGATGTCCGATTGCAAAGCATGCCAAAGAGTATGGCTATGAGGAATTACTGCCGTATCTGTGTAAGACAGATCATTCTCTGGCACATGTGCTTCACGCAAAACTGATCCGCACGCAGATAGAAATCCTTGGCGGAGACTATTGTGATTATTGGTACGTGGGAGATAAAAGCGAAGCGGCAAAGGCATATGCTGATCTGGAGGAGATATGAAACCACAAGAATGTGAGCCTCGTCATCGTCGGCTCTCCCTTTGACTACATGACTGAGACTATAATCTTGCAAAAGCACTTTACAGAAAAGAAAATAAGGAATTAGTAAATACAATCGAACGCTACACAGACGGACTGATATTTACACTTCTTCATGTGGAAGTCGTGAGTCTTTTACAGCAAATGAGCAACACCCGGTCAAAGGCAATAACGCTGGATGTTCAGATGGAAGATTATTACAGGATTAAAGGGGACAGAACAGATGATTGAGAATAAAACCATAATCGATATGGAGAAGACCGGAGACAATCTCCGCAGATATGCAAATGCGTATGGATACAGCGTAAAGGATATTCAGCAGTATCTTGGATTGTCATGTCCACAGCCGGTGTACAGATGGTTTAAGGGAACAATCTTGCCGTCTGTGGATAATCTTCTTCGGCTTAGCGAATTGTTCCATGTTCATATGGAGGATCTGCTGGTAAAACATTATTCGAAGGCACCTTATGGAGAGTGTTCGGATAGAGAGGCAAACAGAGTTCGGTTTATAAAACGAATGCAGGTATACTATCGTTGCCGGCTGTATAACTAAGATTTTGGACTATCCGTCCAATGACAAAATATCACGCATACCTTACAATAAAAGAAAAACTTCGGAGGTGCGTGATGACAAGAGGAAAGATTATATTTATTGACAGGGATGGGAGAGTTTATTCGTCGGTCGAGTTCAATGGGGATATGTATCCGGATGGTAACGCCGACAGAATCCTTGAAATGTTCGAAGCAGGTTTTTTTACGAATTACAACAATTTTGAAAGCTTTGTGATCCGGTTTAATAAGTCTCATTATGGTTACGAGGATGAGCTGATTCATCCGGTTGCCTGTGATGAAGAGATGGTAATTGATGTTAAGGAAAACTGGACCGATTACCTGTATATCATCAATAATGCTGACTGTGAATGGGTTATAAAAGATAAAAACGGAACAACGTTCCTGAATAGGAAAACACTGGGAATTATATACTTTCAGCAAGTAGAGAAGATGATTCACAGGGTATTGCACGAAAATGCGAAAGAATTCAGTACAAATATCAGTAAAGAAGAATTCGCCTGAATTCAAATTATACATCATAAAAGACTACCAAAGACTGAAATCTGATGAAAACAGCCGCCTGTCACTTAACTGGAACTTAAACCGCGAGATAGGCAAGCTGAATGATCGCATCCATACCGATGCGATCAAGAATCATCTGATCCCGCCGGAACTGACACCAGAACAAATTTCATATAAGTACGCCAATGAAGCAGATATGCTTAATGTTGTTCTTTTTGGTATGACCGCAAAGCAGTGGAGAGATGAGAATCTGGGAAAGAAGGGAAATATTCGTGACGAGGCAGAACTAAATCTGCTTCTTGTGCTGGCAAATATGGAAAGCTATAATGCAATCCTTATTGGACAAGGCAAGATTATGTCAGAAAGGATAGTACTATTGAGAGAACTTGCGGTTAAGCAGATGGAGATGTTATTTATGGTTGGTATGGATGGCATAAAGAAACTGCCGGGCGGAGAAGCAAAATAAGGACATGGTGCAAATGTTTAATAAGTATTCAAATGAGTTGATTGAGAGTTCAGTGCATAATGAAAATTACGAATATATAATAAAGTCGTAAGTAAGTCGTAAGTAAGCCGTAAACTGTTGAGGAGGTTAATTATGGCGATTTCTAATAATGCTTTGATTAGCAATCAGCATAGTTCGTAGAATTTATGATTGCTATGATATAAGATACATTGAGTGACATTCATAAAATGTAAAATGAACAGAATGTCGTAATA
>CACYDA010000093.1 GCA_902773095.1 uncultured Lachnospiraceae bacterium
AGTTATTTGTCACAGCCTTGTCTGTTTTTACGAATGGTCGATTATAAAGAAAGAGGTGTATTTATATGAAAAAAAGAACAAGACAGTCGATGAGCCAATTCCGCATGAGAGCGATTGCCTTTGTGGTTATTTTGGGAATAGCAATGGCGAGTATTGCTGAGATTCCCACAAAGGTGTTTGCTGCAAATGAAAGTGAAAATGGCCGTGTTTTTTTTAATGGTCACAGTTATCAACTGTTTAATGAACAAATGAATTGGAATTCCGCAAAACAGTACTGTGAAAACTTAGGTGGGCATTTGGTTACAATCACATCAGAGCAAGAGCAGAATTTTTTGGAGAATTTAATAAAGAGTGGCACTAAAGAAGGATATTGGATTGGCGCAACAGACGAGAAGACAGAGGGAGTTTATGAGTGGATAACCGGTGAAGTTTTTTCTTATACAGCTTGGCGTTATGATCAACCGGACAATAATTTCGGAGATGATTCCGTTAATGGCGAGGATTATCTTCATCTATGGACAGAAGGAAAATGGAACGATAATATTATTGATGGTTCGTGGGTGTCTATGGGGTTTATTTGTGAATGGGAGGATGAGAACAACAGTAAGCAACAGTTTATTGATGCTCATTTGGCATTTATTCATGACCATTATGACAAATATATGAGCAAATCCTTGCAGACGCTGATTATCGGCAATGAAGATATGGAATCCGTCAAAAAAGTTAACAGTTTTTGGAATTTCTTGGCTGCAAATTGGTTTGATAATCCGTATGACGTTTTTTTGACGGATTATATACTTTCCAACAACACGCAAACGGCGTTAGAAAATGTTTATGAACAGTCAAAAGATGATGCTGCGTATGAAGTTGTCAAAGATTTACTTGCATTGTTAAATGAAGAGGGCATATTGGGAGACAATACCGATATGGCAGATGTTAAGATGAAAATCGAAGAAATGTTTGAAACGGATGATTTTTCAGACAAAGCTACGTTTGAATTAGTGGGTAAAATACTGAAAAATGCAGACCAGGATACCATTCAACAGGTGTTCAGTATTTTTAAAAAGTTTTCGCTGATAGTGGATACGGCAGGTGATGTGTCAGATGTTGCACAGAAATTTGTTGAACTGAGACATCAGTATGCGGTTCTTCAGGCTTATACAACCTCATCTCAGTATCTTAAAAGTATGCTTGAAGCATTAAAAATACAATGTGATCAGGGAAATATAGACGGATCTTCATTTGATGCAAAGAAGATGAGTAAATCAATTAACCGATTCCTGACACTGACAGAGGATAATTATATAGAGCGTGTATCGGCACTTGCATTGAAAAATTACGGAAAATGCGCTTGGACACTTTTGGGAGATACGCTTGTTGTAGACAATGTCAAAGTGTTTTTGAAAAAAGGTTTATCCGCTAAACTATCCGATGCAGCTTTGTCAAAAGCGAGTAATTATATTTTGGCAGCAAAAATTGGCTATAGTGTTGGTAAAGGTTTTGCCAATGAGTATACAAACATGGATGCTTTGACATCTGCGTTTAATTCGTTTTACATAGCTGCAGGTATGTCAGAGTATATGAAGCCTGTGGTGGAAAACGCAAAAAATGAACTCCTGCAAAATCCAAGTTATGAAAACGCTGTGAAATTCTGTGAATACTGGCAGCTTTATCAGCAAAATCAAGTAAGGATCGCTGATTATGGTATCCAATATTACACAGCGATTGACTCTGCATGGATTGTACGAGATTTGCATCTCTACAATCATTCGCATTTGGCCGATTCCTCTTTTTTACTGCTGAAGAAGAGAGATTGGCTCAGCTATGATTGTCCACGTATTGAAGAAACGAATCAGCACACAGGAAACGTTAAGTTGATTACGGTTGCTTGTCCTGTTAATGTGACGATTACGGATGAAAAAGGTAACAGTGTGCTAATAATCAAGGATGATAATATCACACAACAAAGTGATTTGGCACAGGCAGTAGTGATAGACGGTATAAAATATATAGCGATTGACAGTGATTATATTTATCATGTTAATGTTGCTGCGAGTGAAAACGGAAAAATGGACTATTATGTTACGGATATCAACAGTAATTATGATATTAAATCGACTACTGCATATAGTGGTATTTCTTTGATCAAAGGCACACAATATATTGGTCAATTGAGACAATCGACAAATACCCCTCAGAAGGATTATGTCCTTATGCAAAATGGTGAAGTTGTTAGCAGTGCTGCGACAAATGTTACCTCTGACAATTTTGTGGATATCGAAACCATTACCATTGACAAGACACAATTGACTATAAAATCAGGCGATAAAGTTAAATTGGTGACTTCTATTTTTCCTGATAATGCTACATCAAAAACTGTCACTTGGCAATCTTCAAATGAAGATATAGTAACAGTAGATGAATACGGCAATGTAAAAGCTATATCGGGAGGAGATGCGTATATATATTGCTATAGTGTGTTTGGAAAGGTTATGACAAGCGTATCTGTTTCAGTTACAGGTAGTATCTGCTACGGAGATGCGAACGGCGATGGAAAGGTCAATGGCAAGGACGCCACCCGCCTGATGCAGTATCTCGCTGGCTGGGATGTGGAAATAGACCAATCCGCAGCCGATGTCAACGGCGACAGCAAGGTCAACGGCAAGGACGCCACCCGCCTGATGCAGTATCTTGCAGGCTGGGATGTAACGCTTGGCTGATTTTGCGGTTATAGGAATCCCTTTTCTTTGATTAATGCGACGCAATTTTTGACTCTTGCAACGAGGTGTCATGGACAAAATGGAATAATTTCATTTCAATTGCAAGAGTCAAAGTTGTTGTTTGCTTTTTCGATTGTGAGGTGGTAAGAAAAAATTTTCATGGGAAGTTAATCAACTGTCAAAAAA
>CACYDA010000094.1 GCA_902773095.1 uncultured Lachnospiraceae bacterium
AAAATGGGCTGTTATTCTTATATGCATGTTTGCCGCAGGCATATTTATCTACTGCCTGCTTGACGTGGTAAAAGGATTTCATCCTCAGGATAAATTATATGATCATACTGTCAGTAGCGGAACCTTTGTGAAAGGGGAAGGTGGCTATTCAACAAACTCCATTTATAAAATAAAGCATACAATAAACGGTGTAATTCCGACTGCCAATGAATATTTTTATGTTGTATTTAACGAAACATCAGATGATTACGTGATTGTAAAAGCACCGAAAAATTGGAAATACGCCAATTATGGTGATGAGATGCCTAAGATATTTCGAATAAAAGGAAAAGTAAGATCGTTTAGACCTATTGAAGCAAATGATATAAATCAATCAATATTATCAGGAATTGAAGGCGGTATTTATTTGGATTATTATATCGATACTACTTCACAAATGACTGCTATTATATTTGATATCTGTCTTGTTGTCTTCATAGCATTATTGGTACTTTTATTGCAAATGGCTAAAGGGATTGTTGATTTTGGAGAAAAGAGAACTGTGATCGGTAAAATTATTTTGTTTGTGATTTTAATATTATGTTTCGCATTGATTCATTATTTGAATCTGATTCTGTGATTCTGCCAGAAAGAACAAATACACTTAAAATAGCAAAACATTCTAAAAAAATTGGCTGTCACTTCCCGAATTCTCATTCGCGAAAGTGACAGCCAATAATTATATGCAAATCAAAATCATAATTAAGCTCTTTCAACTAATCCAGACTTTAAGCAAGAAGTACATACATACATTTTCTTAGCATTTCCGTTAAGATTAACTCTTACAGACTTAACATTTGATTTCCAGATTCTGTTTGATCTTCTATGTGAGTGACTTACATTGTTACCGAAGTGTACACTTTTGCTACAAATTTCACACTTTGCCATTTTTCATTGCACCTCCTTAAGCTTCATTTGGACTATTACAGTCCAGGCACGAATGATATTTTATCAGATAATATCACATTATGCAAGCATTTTTTAAATTTTATGCTTTATTTTTTGTAAAAAGATGGTATAATAGCACCATAACATTAAATTAGGTTAGTTTGTCTTAAAATTGAATACTGGTTTATTGTTTCATATAATAAGCTCATACACTTTATTCGTATGAAGATAGGAGGAAGTATGAAAGGTAAATTTAATTCTGATATTGGAGATATCTATATTGATAATTCCGTTGTTGCAAAATGTGCCGGAAATATTGCCATAGAGTGTTTTGGTATAGTGGGCATGGCTACCGTCAGTGTTACGGATGGAATTGTTAAGTTGGTAAAACGTGAAAATCTTACAAAAGGTATAAATGTTGAAATTGATGAGAATAATGAGATTACGATTGATTTTCATGTTATTGTTGCATATGGTGTTAGTATTTCAGCAGTTTCAGACAATCTTATTTCTACTGTTAAGTACCAGGTAGAAGAGATCACAGGTTTAACTGTAAAGAAAATAAACATTTTTGTTGAAGGCGTTCGCGTGATAGATTAATCTTAAGGAGGATTTAATTGTGATTACTAATATAGACGGTAAGACTCTCAAAAAGATGTTTTTAGCCGGAGCTAAGAACCTTGAGTCGAAGAAAGAATGGATTAACGAATTAAACGTTTTCCCGGTTCCTGATGGTGATACAGGAACAAATATGACACTTACTATCATGTCAGCTGCAAAAGAAGTAAATAACATAGAGGAACCTGATATGGTGAATCTTTCAAAAGCTATTTCTTCCGGTTCACTGCGTGGTGCAAGAGGTAACTCCGGTGTTATTCTTTCACAGTTATTCAGAGGTTTTACAAAAGAAATTAAACAATTTGAGACAATCGATGCAGTTGTCCTTGCAAATGCTTGTGAACGGGCAGTGGAAACAGCATACAAAGCAGTTATGAAACCAAAGGAAGGTACCATTCTGACAGTTGCAAAGGGAATGAGTGAGCGTGCAAGGGAAGTTGTATTAGAAACAGATGATCTTGAGTATATGATTGATGAAATTATCAAGCATGGCGATTATGTTCTAAGCCAGACTCCTGAAATGCTTCCTGTTTTGAAACAAGCCGGAGTAGTCGATTCAGGCGGTCAGGGACTTATGCAGGTGATGAAAGGTGCTTATGATGCACTTCTTGGTAAGGAAGTTGATTTTAGCCTTGATGAATCTAAGGGAACATCTTCAGGTGTTTCAAATGTAAAGAGTGATGAAATTGACACAGCAGATATTAAGTATGGATATTGTACTGAGTTTATCATTATGCTTGAAAAAGAGTATAATGAAGAAAAAGAACAGGAATTAAAAGCTTACCTTGAATCAATCGGTGATTCCCTTGTTGTTGTATCTGATGATGACATTGTCAAGATTCATGTACATACAAATGATCCGGGTCTTGCTATCCAGAAAGCTTTAACATTTGGTTCTCTTACAAAAATGAAGATTGATAATATGCGTGAAGAACATCATGAGAAACTGATTAAAGATGCTGAAAAAGTAGCTGCAAAACAAAAAGCAGAAGATGAGGCAAAAAAAGCTGAAGAGCAGAAAAAGAAAGAGCCAAGAAAAGAAATTGGATTTATCGCTGTTTCAATTGGTGAGGGAATGAATGAGATCTTTAAGGGTCTTGGTGTGGATCAGATTATTGAAGGTGGCCAGACAATGAATCCAAGTACGGAGGATGTATTAAATGCAATTGACCATGTAAATGCTGATAACATTTTCGTTCTTCCAAATAATAAGAATATTATCCTTGCGGCTGAGCAGGCTGCATCTCTTACAGAAGATAAAAATATTATTGTAATTCCGTCTAAGAATGTACCTCAGGGAATTAATGCAATTATCAACTTTATGCAGGATTTGTCAGCTGAAGACAATAAAGCTCATATGGTGGAAGAGATGAATAAGGTTAAAACAGGTTCTGTGACATATGCTGTCAGAGATACGGTGATTGATGATAAAACAATTAAAGAAAATGATATTATGGGGATTGGTGATGCCGGTATCATATCTGTAGGAACGGATATTCATAAGACAACAATTGATATGATTTCAAATCTGATTGATGATGATTCCGAGATTATCAGTATTTATTTTGGAAGTGATATTTCAGAAGAAGATGCAAATCAGGTAGCTGACAAAGTAAGTGAATTATACACTGATGTTGAAGTGGATTTAAACTATGGCGGTCAGCCGATTTACTATTACGTAGTATCAGTTGAATAAACCAATGTTTATTTGTTCAAGAATCTTATTGCATATTTTATGAATATATAGCGCCATCTTATGATGGCGCTAATCTGCTATAAAGAAGGAAGGTTATACTTTATGGGATTAAATTTTTTTGTGAATGGATATACGTTTTTTCTGATGGTCAATATCATCTTGTTTGTTTCCAATCTGATTATTTTTATCATTGGAAAAGCGAAAGGTGCATCAGCAAATCCCTTTTCCATTCTCTGGACAGGTGTAGTCAGTATCTTTGTTTTTGCTTTTTCTAAAATGATGGGTCATTCTGAGTCGAATATAACGACTAAAAATGCCCTCTCTCCGGAGATTATCCTATTTATTTTCTTATATCTGTTTACTTTGACCAGCTATGCAGTTTCTCTGATTAATATTGATATCCTTGTTTCTGTTGCTAAAGGCAGCGATGATGATCAGGCTTCGAAAATTAGAAATATTGTTAATGCAGCAATTGGGTTGATCAATATCATTACCGGCGTTTATGTGCTGAGTCTTGGTGGTAAGTATAGGGATCGAAATGGCAGAATTAATCATTCACACAAATCGGAGATGACATTTCTTGCAGTACTGTTTATTTTTATTGGGATCATGATATTAATTACATCAGCGAAAAGACTTTTTTTCAGACTTTCATTTGATTTGGCAGAGCGAAACAGTGCAAAAGACTGGTTTTCACAAAATCATGAATGGCAACCCGGCGAAGCATTGCCGGTATATGAAAAAATTGTCCGATATGTGAATGGAAAATTGATTATGAATTCATTTATTCTAATTTCGGTATTTACCATTATAATGTATTTTATCGGAATGTGTGTTGATCAAATTTTTTTCAAATTTATGTTTGGCTCAGTTTTATTTTTGATACTAGGCTTTAGTTTTTACATGTCCTATTCAGAAAATACATATATTAAAAATTATCAATTCAGATGGAAATATGGAATGATTACGGATAAACAGATCATCACTAATAAAAGTGTAGAAAAATATTCTGGCGGATCACATACAACGATCACGAATGATTATTATGTTGCGTTTGATTTTGGTGAGACATATAAAGTAAATGCGGAAAGCTACAATAGTTATCATATAGGTTCAGAAGTATTTGTGTTTGAAACAGTGAAGAATACGGCCAGTGTGGCTTTTGAAGAATTATCAGAACAAAACACTTCTGACAATTCAAAAAACTATTTTTTATACGGATAAATTAGGTTTATCTGTCAATAAGGAGAAATATGAATATCAGAGAGATAAAAGGAATAGGAGAAAAAACCAGTTTATTACTAAACAGATTAGGAATAGAAGAATGTGATGATCTTGTCAGATATTATCCAAGAAACTATGATATCTATGAACCTCCTGTTCTGATCAGGAATATTGATAATAAAGCGGTAGTATCAATTGATGGTACTGTGATGAAATCTGTTGATATGAATCATATCAAAAATCTGACAATCCTTACCACGGTAATCAGAGATCAAAATGGCGATACAATAAAGGTAAACTGGTTTAATATGCCTTATCTGAAAAGTACGGTTAAATATTCCATGAGATTTGTTTTTCGTGGAAGAATTAAACGGATGAATCAGCAGATGGTTTTAGAACAGCCGGAAATCTTCACATTAGCAAAATACGAAGAAAAACTGAATGTGATGCAGCCTGTTTATTCACTTACCAAAGGAATTTCCAATAACCAGATGATTAAATTTGTCTCAGAGGCTTTAAATATCACCCGGATTGAAGATTATTTGGATGAAAATATGAGAAAAAAATATGATTTGTGTGATCTTGATCGTGCCATCAGAACAATTCATTTTCCGGAAAATTTTGAAAAATTAAAACCAGCAAGAAACCGTCTTGCGTTTGATGAAATATTTGCATTTGTTTACCAGTTGCGCAAACTAAAAGAAAAGGAAACAGAAGCTGTGAACCGATATAGGATTAATAATCATGTTGTTTCAGACCAAGTCATTTCCAATCTTGATTTTGAACTTACTAATGCACAAAAAAGAGTATTGAATGATATTCATCGCGATATGAATGGCAAGGTTATCATGCAGCGGCTGATTCAAGGTGATGTAGGGAGTGGCAAAACAATTGTTGCTTTTCTTGCAATGTTTGATATTGCGTCTGCAGGTTTACAATCAGCCCTTATGGTTCCAACCGAAGTTCTGGCAAACCAGCATTATGAAAGTATCATGAAACTGATAGCAGAAAATAATCTTGATTATGAGGTAGTTCTTCTTACCGGTTCATTAAGCCAGAGGGCAAAGAAAAATATTTACGAAAAAATCGAAAGTGGAAGTGCCAAAATTATCATCGGAACTCATGCAATATTTCAGGAACGTGTAAAATATGATCATCTTGCCTTTGTAGTGATCGATGAACAACACCGGTTTGGTGTTTTGCAAAGAGCAAAACTGATGGACAAAGGGGTTACTCCCCATACAATTGTAATGAGTGCTACCCCAATTCCCAGAACATTAGCCATTATTCTTTATGGAGATATGGATATCTCCATAATCGATGAGTTGCCATCCAACAGATTGAAAATAAAAAATTGCGTAGTGACGAAAAATTTCAGACCTAATGCATATACTTTTATAGAAAAGCAGATTCAATCCGGAAAGCAGGCATATGTCATCTGTCCTATGGTAGAAGATAATGATATGCTTCAAGCTGAAAATGTTGTGGATTATGCGAATATGTTGAGGGAAAAGCTTGATTCCAACATTACAATCGAATATCTGCACGGAAAAATGAAAGCGGAAGAAAAAGCACAGATCTTATCACGATTTGAAAAAAATGAGATAAATGTGTTAGTTTCCACCACTGTCATAGAGGTAGGTATTAACGTACCTAATGCCACGGTGATGATGGTTGAAAATGCAGAGCGATTCAGTCTTGCAAGTCTTCATCAGCTGAGAGGTCGTGTGGGCAGAGGTAAAGATCAATCCTATTGTATTTTTGTCAGTGGAACAGAGAATCAGGATAAACTTAAACGACTCGAGATTCTGAATCACTCAAATGATGGTTTTTATATTGCATCAGAAGATTTAAAACTGCGTGGTCCGGGTGATTTTTTCGGAGTGCGGCAGAGCGGAGAGATGCAGTTTACGATTGCAGATATCTATTCTGATGGAAAAATTATTGAAACAGCCGGTAGAGCAGTTGATGAATTTCTCTTATCAGGCCATGAATTGATTGACAAAAATTTGAATGATGGTATAGTAATATATTAGCGGATATGATTAACATATGGTTAATCAATAAAGTAATACCAAATCAAGTAATGCTGATTTAAAATCAACAATCAGCCAGAAAGGAAATAGGAACGATGAATATAGTTGTATTATGTGCCGGAACCAGTACGGAAAGAGAAATTTCAATTGTATCAGGTACTGGTGTATGCCGTGCACTCAGAAGTAAAGGACACAATGCCAGAGTTCTTGATATTTATTTTGGCACATATGAAAGTGATTTAAATTCCAATAATTTTTTCGACGGTGAATACAACCTCGATGAGCAAGTGAATCAAATTGAAGGTTTTACTTCTAAAGTGAAAGAAATGCAGCAATCAGGAAAAGCGTTTTTTGGTGAAAATGTCCTTGAAATTTGTAAAAACGCAGATGTCGTTTTTATGGCATTGCATGGACAGAATGGGGAAGATGGAAAAGTGCAGGCAGTATTTGATTTGTATGGAATTAAATATACCGGTTCGGGTTATCTTGGAAGTGCTCTTGCGATGGATAAAGATATTACAAAACAGTTATTCATTGCCAATCATGTTCCAACACCAAGGGGTGTGAAATTTGAAAAAGGTTTATCAAATGATGAATGCTACCAAATTATGACAGATGCTAATATTACATTTCCTTGTGTAATAAAAACAAGCTGTGGTGGTTCCAGTGTCGGAGTTTATATTGTCAATGACCGTAAAGAATTTGATGAATCTGTGAAAGCAGCTTTTTCATATGGAGATGATGTCATAGTTGAAGAATATATCAAAGGAAGAGAATTCTCTGTTGGTGTTCTGGAAGGAAAGGCATTACCGATCATAGAGATCATTCCTTTACAAGGCTTCTACGACTATGAAAATAAATACAAACCGGGCATGACAAAAGATGTATGTCCTGCCGAGCTTAGTGAAAAAATGACAGAAATCATGCAGCGGGAAGCAGTTCATGCGAGCAAAGTTCTCAAACTTGGTACATACAGCAGAATGGATTTTCTGATGGATGAAAATGAAAACATCTATTGTCTTGAAGCAAATACATTACCCGGCATGACTCCTACAAGTCTTCTTCCACAGGAAGCACAAGTGATTGGAATTGATTATGCCGCATTGTGTGAGAGATTGATCGAATCTTCATTATAATAAATATGATATTCAACAAAAATCAGGAAAGGGTAACATAATTTTATTATGTAAAGTGATTGCTTATGAGTATGAAAAATCTTAGTTTGAAAAACATAGCAAAAGTTTGTGGCGGAAAATTATATTGCAGCGATGAAACCATCGCTGATACAGAAGTGACAAGTATCGTTTCGGACAGTCGAAAGATTGAAAAAGGAGG
>CACYDA010000095.1 GCA_902773095.1 uncultured Lachnospiraceae bacterium
ATGAAGAAATAGGGGATTTAATAATCCCAAACGGAGTGAAATCTATTGGTGATTATGCTTTTTCTGGCTATAAAAACCTAAAATCTGTGACTTTCCCTAATAGTGTTACTTCTATAGGTAGTTATGCTTTCAATAATTGCCTCGGATTATCCTCTGTTATAATTTCAGACCTTGAGTCATGGTGTAAAATATCATTTGGAAATGGATACTCTAATCCATTGAATAATGCACATCATTTGTATTTGAATGGAGAGGAAGTGAAGGACGTCGTTCTTCCCGATAAAGTCACGTCCATCTGTAATTATGCTTTTCAAAGTTGTAGTAGTATTTCGTCTGTCATCATACCCAACAGCGTTACATCTATTGGGAACTGTGCTTTTGAGAACTGTACCTCCATTGTCTCAATCAGTATCGGAAACGGCGTGACTTCCATTGGTAATAGTGCTTTTTATAATTGTATTGGTCTCACCTCAATCACAATTCCCAATAGCGTTATGTCCTTAGGAATTTCTGCTTTTAAAAATTGTAGCAATCTTACTTTTGTTTTAATTCCCAATAGCGTGACATCTATCAGTGATTATGCCTTTCAGAACTGTAGTAGTCTTTCTTCCATCACCATCCCCCAAAATGTTTTATCTATAGGTAATTATGCTTTTCGAGGTTGTGAAAAAATAACTGACGTTTATTGTATGAATGAACAAGTAAGAGGAAATTTAAAAAGTGGCAAAGGGTTATATTCAAATCCCAATGCATTCATAGATTCTTATCAAGAATACATTACCCTCCATGTGCCTGCAACATCCGTTGAGGCATATAAAGCTTTAGAGCCTTGGAAGAACTTTAAGGATGTTGTAGCTCTTAATAGTGAAGAAATACCCGAGATTCCAAAATGTGCTACACCAACAATAAGTATTGTTGATGGAAAGATTACATTTAATTGTGAGACAGAAGGTGTCGAATATATCTCAGAAGTGACCGTTAGCGATGCCAAGAAGTATTACGACAACGAGATCTCTGCCCCCAAGAAATTCAAAGTTTCAGTCTATGCCGTCAAAGCCAACCACGAAAATTCCGAAACCACCACCGCAGAGTTTGACTTCTTGAGTTTCATTGCAATGCCTGGTGATGTTAATGGCGATGGTGATGTTAATGTTGCAGATCATGTAAAGCTTACAGAGATAATAATGAATAAAACAGATGATTAAAATAACGAGAGTTGATACTTAATATGTTGTAGAAAAAATAAAAAAAACGATTATATGAAGAAAGCAATTATATTTATTGTAGTCTCTTTGATCTGTCTTACTACAATTAGTGCACAATGTTTAAATAACCAAATAAGTATTTCTATTAAGAGTTATGAAAATTCTTCATATATGGAAGAAGTACTTATTTCAGTTAATAATATTTCTCCTGCAAATATATTGATAACGAACATTCTTGTTTATAGCACAGAAAGCAAATTGATATATTTGGATTTTCCGAACTACTCTATCTTTAGTGGACATTATTATATGTTCTCATTCAGTAGTATTGGAGGTCCATCCTTGTTTTCTGATGGGTGGATTATTGATATGGAATATGTAAATGAAATAGATGGCCTAGCGTATGTAAAGAGAGTTTTGAAACCTGCAAGACAATTTAGCACAAATACACCTCTTACCGATATAAGTGATGATTATGATACTTCAATAAGCCCTCTGACATTAAATCGGGAAGATAAATACGAATACAACCTTTCTGGTCAACGAATTGGTAAATACTACAAAGGTATCGTAATATCAAATGGTAAAAAGAGAATAATACGATAGGAGAAACAGAAGGATTGTTTTAGGGGTGCAAAGGGGACAGGCACCTTTGCGCTTTGAAAGAGAATAAATAGAGTAAAGTGGGGCAGGATCACACGGAACAGCCCCTCTGTGACGCAGATCGCAACGTGAAATTCCCCAATTCCAAATACTAACACACCCGGGTCAGATTCGATTGTGCTAATTATGTAATCCCGCTGCTCTCCTGAGAGGTCAGCGGGATTATTGCATCATAAAAAAATGAACGGTTAGCAGCCAAGCATAGCCGCTGGAGTGATGCTAAGCGTCGGCAATAGCTCTTCGCCCCTTGTCAATTACGCTATATTTTTGAAATTAACAAAAAAAGATCTGAATACATCCTCTTTGGGATATTTTTGTAAGGAATTTACTAACTCCCTTGACAGTTCCATAAAAGTTTTGTATTTTTGTAGCGGGAAACACGCGTAATATAGATAGTGCTTTGCATTGTCTTTTTTGACCGGGAAACTGCGCCGTTGTGGTTGCAGTAAGGCAAAAGAAAGAGACATGCAAAGGCAGTGCGGAAAA
>CACYDA010000096.1 GCA_902773095.1 uncultured Lachnospiraceae bacterium
ACTTCGTATATTAAGATTGTTTGGCAATACCACTTCAAAACGAGTGATTCCGTCAGTGGGTATTGAACAGGAATATTTTTTGGTAGACAGGCAAAAATACCTCAAGAGAAAGGATTTGATTTTTACCGGAAGAACTTTATTTGGTGCCATGCCTCCGAAGGGACAGGAGCTAGAGGATCATTATTTCGGAAGTATTCGTGAAAGAATCGGTTCTTACATGCAGGATTTGAATAAAGAGCTTTGGAGACTGGGTGTAACAGCGAAAACGCAGCATAATGAGGTGGCACCGGCGCAACATGAGCTGGCTCCTATTTATGAGCCGGGTAATATTGCAGAAGATCATAATCAGCTTACGATGGAAATTATGAAGAGGGTAGCCGAACGTCATGATATGGTTTGTCTGTTGCATGAAAAACCATTTGCCGGTGTCAATGGTTCCGGCAAACATGATAACTGGTCGATTACTACAGACGATGGTATCAATATGTTAGATCCGGGAAAAACACCTCATGAAAATAAACAATTTTTGTTAGTTCTGATAGCTGTTATGAAAGCAGTGGATAAGCATGCCGATCTTCTGAGAGAATCCGCAGCAAATCCGGGAAACGATCACCGTCTTGGGGCAAATGAGGCACCACCGGCCATTATCTCCATGTTTTTAGGAGATCAGCTGGGAGATGTACTGGAACAATTGGTTAGTACAGGAGATGCTACCAGCAGTATCAAAGCCGGAAAATTAAAGACAGGTGTCAGTACGCTTCCAAATCTTGCCAAGGATGCCACAGATCGAAATAGAACATCGCCATTTGCTTTCACGGGAAATAAATTTGAATTTCGTTCAGTGGGTTCTTCTGATTCGGTGGCCAGCTCAAACATTGTACTTAATACAATTGTTGCAGAGGCATTTTGTGATGTTGCAGATGAATTGGAACAGGCAGAAGATTTTGAACTTGCCGTACATGATCTGATTAAGAAACTGGCTACAGAACATCAGAGAATCGTATTCAATGGGAACGGATATTCTGATGAATGGGTGGCAGAAGCAGAAAGAAGAGGACTTCCCAATATTAAGACAATGGTTGATGCAATACCTGCATTGGTAACAGACAAGGCAGTGAATTTATTTGAGAAGTTTGGTGTATTTACAAAAGCTGAGTTGGAGTCAAGAGCAGAGATTCAGTATGAGGCATATGCAAAAGCACTCAACATTGAAGCGCGGGCAATGCTTGATATTGCCGGAAAGCAGATTATTCCGGCTGTGATCAAAGCAACAACAGAACTATCTGATTCAATTAATGCGGTAAAAGCCGCTTGCCCGGAGGCAGATTATAGTACGCAGACTGATTTATTGAAGGAGACATCTGCTTTGCTTGCAGAGACAAAGAAAGCACATTTGGAACTTAAGAAAGTAGTTGGTGAAGCAGCAGCAAAGGCACAAGGAAGAGAGCAGGCAATTTACTTCAAGGATGTTGTTAAAGAAGCGATGGCAGCGCTCAGAGTACCGGTTGACAGACTTGAAATGATTGTTGATAAAGAGTTATGGCCGATGCCTTCTTATGGTGATTTGATTTTTGAAGTATAATTTGGCTGAATACATAAGAAAGTTTTGAAAATTTGATATTAAAAATTCCCCAAGAGGTTCTGCAATCATAGAACTTCTTGGTTTTTTTGCTTAAAACAATTATTTTGACCTAATAGATATAATTTGGTATAATAGGAAAATAATGAAAGAGAGGAAGGAGTGATATGATTGGAAGTGAAATCATATATTTGTCCATCTTGTGGCTCTGTGATGCAGTTTGATGTGGTTGAGCAGAAAATGGTTTGTATGCATTGTGGAACGAAAATGGGAGTCCATGAGGTGGAACAAAATTATGAAAATGTGAATCATTCATCTGATCATGTGAATCATCCTGTGGAAAATGTGGGCTTTACAGATGGGATGAATAATATGAATCCTATGGGTGCTATGAATCATGGCATGAATTCCATGGATGCAGCAGACAATACTTGGGATGGAGCAGACAATGCATGGAATGGAGCAGACAATGCATGGAATGGAACAGACAATGCATGGAATGGAACAGATGATGGCGGTTTGGAGCGGGCAACATTTAAGGTCTATCGTTGTGGTGGATGTGGCGCAGAAGTACTGACAGATGATTATACAGCAGCAACGTTTTGCAGTTTTTGCGGAAGACCGTCTTTGATGGAAGACAGACTGTCAGGAGCATTGATGCCAGAGTATGTCATTCCTTTTAAAATAAAAAAAGATGATGCAGTAGAAGTATATAAAAAGTGGGTAAAGAAAGGAAAACTGACCCCTTCGCTATTAAAGTCACAGGCAACAATAGATAAAATTACAGGAATGTATGTACCATTCTGGTTATATGACTATGACACACAGATTTATATTAATGCGAAATGTACAAGAGTGAGAAGACGTGTCAGTGGTAATTATGAAATTACAGATACGGATCATTTTGCTGTTACGAGAGATATGGAAGCAGAGTTTGACAGAATACCGGCAGATGCATCGGAAAAAATGCCGGATGATATGATGGATAAGTTAGAACCATTCATGTACCGGGAAATGGTAAAGTTTGAAATGCCGTATCTGTCAGGATATTATTCGGAACGCTATAATTATAATAGTCAGGAAATGCAGCCTCGTGTGGAAAAAAGAGTGCGTAGTTACATAGAACAGACCGGTATGGAAACAATAACATCGAAGCATTATTCTTCAGTCAATGTATTACAAAAGAATATACAGATGAGAAATCTGCGTGCGAGTTATGCACTGCTTCCGGTCTGGATTTTAAATTACTCTTATAATGGCATTTCCGGAATGTTTACATTAAACGGACAGACGGGAAAAATTGTGGCAGACAGACCGGTGTCAAAGAAAAAGGCAGCAGGATGGTTTACAGGAATTACAATGGTAACGTTTACAATACTGATGCTTTTGGGGAGGTTTTTGGGAAAATGAGAAAGATGAACAGATTTCTAAAATGGTCTCTTATGGTATTCCTATGTGTTCTGTTAGTTCTGCCCGTCATGTTACAAATGAGTAATGCATTTGCGGATAACAGTGACGACAAAACATACATCTATGATATGGCAGGAATCTATAGCAGTGAGGATAAAAGTGTTCTTTCACAAAAGTGTCAGGAAGTATCAAAGAAAGTTGAAATTGATTTTGTGATTACGACCACAAATGATACAAACTATACGGGATATGTAAAATATGCGGATGATTTTATGGATAAAAACGGACTTGGCTATGAAGATGACGGGAGGTGGGATAAGTCCTGTGTCATGCTTCTGCTGGATTTTGATAACCAGGAAGTATATATTGATACAACAGGTTTTGCAATCCTTTGTATAGAAGATGATGATATTGAAGATATTCTGGATGACATATTTGTGTATATTCCGGATAAAGACTATTATAATGCGTCACTAGCGTTTATCGATTCAACGTATAGGGTCATTGTTGATAACAAAGCATCTTATGCGGATGAATACTTAGATGAATGGAAAAACTTTGACGGAACCTATGCTTCGTTTGAAAATACCTATATAAATGTAACGCATAATGCGTTTTACAGATTCAAAAAACCATATGTGAGTCTGTTTTCCGCTATGATCATTGCCGGAATTGTGGTGTTGATTATGGCATCTGGAAATAAGTCAAAGATGACAGCTGACAGAAGAACATATATGAATGGAAGAAATGTCCGGATGCATTTTATGCAGGACCAGTTTTTAAGAACAACTACGACAAGACGAAGAATCAATACCGGTAGTGGAGGCAGCGGACACCATGGAGGGTCGCACCATTCCAGTGGGGGAGGACACAGCCATGGTGGCGGTGGACGACATATGTAGAAATAATAGGAAAAATTACCTAATAAAAAATAAAATGGAAAGGAATATATGATTTATCATATGAATGGTAGAAAATGATGGAAAAGAAGAATCCGATTGTAACATTTGAACTTGAAAATGGAAAAGTGATAAAGGCAGAACTTTATCCTGATATTGCACCGAATACGGTTGCTAATTTTATCAGTCTTGTAAAGAAAGGTTTTTATGATGGACTGATCTTTCACAGAGTCATCAGAGATTTTATGATTCAGGGAGGATGCCCGCAGGGAACAGGAACAGGTGGTCCCGGTTATTCTATTAAGGGAGAATTTGCAGGAAATGGTGTTGTGAATGAATTAAAACATGAGCCGGGTGTTCTTTCAATGGCTAGAGCGATGCATCCAAATTCAGCTGGTTCCCAGTTTTTCATAATGCACAAGACATCGCCACATCTTGACGGTCAGTATGCCGCATTTGGAAAAGTAGTAGAAGGTTTTGAAAATGTGGATGAAATAGCAAATCAGCCAACAGATTATATGGACAGACCACTGGAAAAAGTGGTTATGAAAAAAGTAACAGTTGATACTTTTGGAGAAGATTACGGAGAACCTGTAAAATGCTAAAGGCAGTTATTTTTGATATGGATGGTGTACTCATTGATAGTGAACCCGTTCACTTAGAGGCGTTTAGGATGATGATGGAAGAACTGGGACATGAGTTTGACAGAGAGTATTATATGCAGTTTATTGGAAGTACAACCGAACACATGTGGGAGAAAATCATCAGAGATTACCATATTACATTATCCAAAGACGAATTAATGCAGATTTCAGACAGAAATGTTAAAAGAATAAATGGCAGGGCAGGATATCCTGTTATGACGGGAGTGACAAACCTAATCAGAGATCTTTACAAATCGGGAGTGAAACTTGCAGTGGCTTCGTCATCGGGAATGGAAAGAATTAATGATACCCTTGAAAAAATGCATGTCAAAGAAATGTTTCAGACAATTGTGAGTGGAATGCAGGTGAAGAATCCCAAACCGGCTCCGGATACATTTCTTGAAGCTGCAAAGATGCTTTGTGTAAGACCGGATGAGTGTATTGTGATAGAAGATTCCTTAAATGGCATGAGGGCAGCAAAAAATGCAGGAATGGTTTGTATTATGTATGAAAATAACAGTCTTGGTATGAAGACGGACTCTTCTTATGCAGATTATGTGATTCAGGGATATGAGGAGATTGATGAAAAATTTTTTGAGATGGTTTATTCACATGTGTGTGGAGAGCCATGAAGAGTGCTTTCAACAAAGCGATTGTATTTGAGAGAAAGCATTGAGACAGATGTGGAACGTTTTTATGAAATCTATTCAGATGAGAAAGCAAAACAATACCTTGAAGCTCTTTCTGATGACAGGGAAGAAGAAAAAGAGATTATCATTGCATATAAAAATATGTACCATTTTTATGGATATGGTATGTGGACAATATGCTTAAAAGATAATGACAGGATAATCGGAAGAGCGGGATTTGAAAATTTTGAAATGGATGGAGAAAATGTGCCGGAACTTGGATATGTCATTGATCAGGAATATAGGAACAAAGGGTTAGCGTATGAAATATGCAGTGCGATTTGCGAACATGCAAAGGAATATATGTGTGTCAGCAGAATTATCTGCATGATTCAAAAGGATAATGAAGCTTCTATTGGACTCGCATTAAAACTGGGATTTGAAAAAATAAATCCGGTTCGTTTGAACAATCACAAGAGGATTCAAAATGTGGAAAATATGACCAGCCAAAAGAAGGATATTTATCTGTTGCAATTTCATCCATAAGCGTTGTGATTGTAGAGGAAACCATAGTAAAATAAAACTATAGTAAAAGAAACTGTGACCGTGCGGTGTCACAGTTTCCTTTATGTATATGTATAATGTGAGGGAAAGTAAAAAAAACGAGAACGCCATACAAACGTCCTCGTTTCTACATAATTATTATACAATTATTTAGAGATTTGTCAATCAAAAAAAGAGAAATTGGGTGGAATTTAATTTTACGAATGAGCTTACAAATGAGCCAAAGAAAAAAATGAAAAAAAATAAAAAAAACACTTGCCAAAAATTATTTTTTTTAGTATAATACCACTTGTCGTTAGACGATGGCCCATCGCCAAATGGTAAGGCACTGGACTCTGACTCCAGCATTTTCCAGGTTCGAATCCTGGTGGGCCAGTTAATTCACTACATTATTTTTCTGATGTAGTGATTTTTTTTATATGCACAGGGGCGCTGAAAGGAAGATGTCAGCTTGTGCTAAACACGATTTTTGGAGTAGATTAATGAAAACAAGTGTTAAATCAAGAATAAAACTGAGTGATATGAATTTAAATTCAGAGCTGAAGTTTGGAAGCATGATCGACCTGATACAAGATTGTATTAATCATCAGTCAGAATCTGCAGGCCTTGGGGTCAAACATCAGATTAGTACAAAAAAATCATGGATTCTGAGTTCGTGGTATATTGAAATTGAAGGACAATTTGAATATGATGAGGAAGTTGTGATATCGACATGGCCATATGAGTTTAAAGGCGTCTGTGGGAGAAGAAATGCAACTATTGCAAGAGTGGGTAGCGAGAATGAGTGTATTATAAAAGTGGACAGTCTTTGGGCGGTATATGATATGGAACAGGGACGGCTTACAAGAGTGCCGGATGAAGATGCAAGACTATATTCAGGTGAAGAACCGTTAGAAATGAATTACCAGAGAAAGAAGATTTTGAAAGGAAACAGCTATGAAAAGAAAGATTCTTTCACGGTGAGAAAATATCAGATGGATTTTAACCGGCATATGAATAATGCGTGGTATATCAAAATTGCAGAGGAATATGTCGAGAAGAATTCCAGAGTAAAGGCAGTAAGGGCAGAGTATAAAAAAGCGGCGTTGCTTGGTGAAACGATCAATTCATATGTATCTTATGAGGAGGACAGAGTAGTTGTTGAATTGCGAAATGATACAGATGAAGTATTTGCCATTATGGAATTTCGATATCAGTAATCATTAAAATAGTGCAAATGAATAGTAGTAAACGATAGATTGGAGGCCTGACAGTGATCAGATTAGGAGAGAGACAGACTTTAAAGTGTGTCAAAAAAGTAGATTTTGGCATCTATGTAGGAGAAAATGAAGAGGAAAAAGTATTACTTCCAAAGAAGCAGGTAAGCAGTGATATCAAATTAGGTGACAAAATTGATGTTTTTATATACCGGGATTCTTCGGATCGTTTGATTGCTACAACAAGCCAGCCTTATATTACGTTAGGTGAACTGGCTGTCCTTGAAGTAAAGTCGGTGAGCAAGATTGGCGCATTTCTTGACTGGGGACTTGAGAAAGATTTGTTTTTGCCGTTTAAAGAGCAGACTTGCAAGGTTGAAGCGGGTAAGACATATCTTGTGTCACTTTATATCGATAAGAGTAACAGACTGGCGGCTACCATGAAAGTACATCAGTTTTTAAAAAGTGCAAACAAGTACCAGAAAGATGACAATGTCAGTGGAATCATCTATGAATTGAGCAGTAATCTTGGTGCATTTGTCGCAGTGGAAAACGAGTACTATGGATTGGTTCCTAATAAAGAAATCCACCAAAAACTGGAAGTAGGCGATCTTGTGAATGCAAGGGTCACTGACGTGAGAACTGATGGAAAACTGAATTTAAGTCTAAATAAAAAAGCATACATGCAGATGGATGAAGATTGCGTTAAAATATTAAAAGTAATCGAGGAATATGAGGGAGTACTGCCTTATGGTGAAAAAGTCTCACCGGAAATAATTGCAAGGGATTTCGGACTCAGTAAAAATGCATTTAAACGGGCATTAGGAAGATTATATAAGGCGAGAAAGATTGACATAGAAGAAAAATGTATTAGAATAATCAGATAGGATAGAATAAATGGCTGACAAGAAAAATAAATAGTAAAGGAGATGCAGTGAAGGGCTGGCAGCCGGCCGGATTTACTGCAGGGTGATTGAAATGAAAAAAATAATTAGTACAGATAAGGCTCCGGCAGCAATAGGACCTTATTCGCAGGCAATTGAAGTAAATGGTATGATTTATACATCAGGAGTAATTCCTGTAGTACCTGCTACAGGAGAAATACCCGATGGAATAGAATCACAGGCAGATCAGGCGATCGGAAATTTATGTGAGCTTTTAAAAGCAGCGGGAACGAATGCTGATAATGTGGTAAAGACGACTGTGTTCATTAAGAATATGGACGATTTTTCGAAGGTGAATGAAATCTATTCGAAATACTTTACACAGAATTGTCCTGCACGTTCGTGTGTTGAGGTGGCAAGACTCCCTAAAGATGTCTTAATTGAAATTGAAGCGATTGCAATAAAATAGCAGGCGATACGGAAGGAGAGTTATGACAAAGGCAAGAAAAACAAATCTATTCTTTTTGGGATTATTGGTGTTTTATCTGCTGGTTTGTAATTTCATTTTGCCACTTATTCCTAATCGGTATCTGAATGTAAACAGCCTTGGAGTATTATCACAGACATTGATTCTTTTTCCGGGAATGATTTATGCCTTTTCTGATCATGGAAGAGTACTAAATCAGATCAGGGTAAAGAGACTGGGAATCGGAAATATTTTTTTGATTATGGTGTTTGCACTGCTTTTAGTTCCTTTGATGGCTTTTGTCAACAGCTTTTCGATGCTTTTTGCGAAGAATCATATGGCGACCCATCTGAACAGTATGAGCAGTAATCCTTTCTGGCTTAATCTGCTTTTGATCGCAGTTCTTCCTGCTTTTGTAGAAGAATTTACATTTAGGGGAATTATTTATACTGGCTACAGGAATAGCACAATGAAACGGGCGATATTGGCAAGTGCGGTTATTTTTGGCACATTTCATATGAATGTAAACCAGTTTTGTTATGCTGCAGTTATGGGGGTGTTTTTTTCACTTTTATATGAAGCAACAGGAAGTATTTTTGCGTCAATGACAGCACATTTTACTTTAAATGCGAATACGCTTGTTCTGCAGGCCATTGCAGATGCCACAACAAAGTATATCAGGACAAAGGCGGAAAGTGATCCTGATTATGAAAAATTAGCAGAGGAATTGACAAATTCAGAAACACAGACAACAATTGCAGATTATTCGCTTGCTGAAAAAATTGCCACATTGCGTTCATTGTTGGTTATTGCAGCTGTAACGACAACACTTGCCATTCTGCTTTTGATTTTTATTTCTAAACGATTTCATAGAAAAGAACATTTTAGCAGGGTACTATCCTCTTTGACAGGCAATGACAGAAACCAAAACCTGAATAATGGTTATGAAAATATATCAATTCACATGCAGAATAATGAAAAAAATAATGGAGTCAATAATGGATACAATCATCAGATGGGATATAATGGTTCACCGGAATATGGGGGGAAAATAGTAGATGCAGTATTCATTACCGGAATCGTATTGTGCATTTTTTGTATGTTGTAGAAATATAAAAAAATCATAAAAAATGTAAAATTATTGTAAGTAAAAAAATTGAAAATGTGAGAAAAACTGGTGAAATCATTAGGAAAAAACGAAAATTATGCAAATGTACCAAAACATATTTTTTGTTTTCGGCACTTTAGTCAATGGTATTTTTTACGAAAATGTTATACAATCGTACTGTAAATTTAAAAATAAATATATTTATATATAGGAGGATTATTAAATGGCTAGTTTATCACTAAAAAACATCAACAAGGTATATCCTAATGGGTTTGTTGCCGTAAAAGATTTTAACCTTGAAATCCAGGACAGAGAGTTCATTATCTTCGTTGGTCCTTCAGGTTGTGGTAAGTCTACTACACTTCGTATGATTGCAGGACTTGAAGACATTTCAAGTGGTGAATTGTATATTGGCGACAGACTTGTTAATGATGTAGAGCCTAAGGATAGAGATATTGCGATGGTATTCCAGAACTATGCTTTGTATCCACATATGACAGTGTTTGATAATATGGCATTTGGTCTTAAGTTAAGAAAGACACCAAAGGATCAGATTGACAAACTTGTTCATGAGGCTGCAAGAATTCTTGATATTGAGCACTTACTTGATCGTAAACCAAAGGCTTTATCAGGTGGTCAGAGACAGCGTGTTGCCATGGGACGTGCTATTGTTCGTAACCCTAAGGTTTTCCTTAT
>CACYDA010000097.1 GCA_902773095.1 uncultured Lachnospiraceae bacterium
GCGGGGTCAATCGGCAGATAGGGAACCTGCCAGATCTTGCTGCTGCGTTCCTTCATCGCATGCACCCCCTTATTGATCGCATCCTGATGCGATCCGGAAAATGCGGTAAATACCAGTTTTCCGGCATACGGATGTCTCATTCCTACCTGCATCTTACAGCATCTCTCGTATACTTCTATGATATCATTGATATGTTCTAAATTGAGCTTAGGATTGATTCCCTGTGAGAATAGATTATATGCCAGCGTCAAAACATCAACATTTCCTGTTCTCTCACCATTTCCAAATAGAGTTCCTTCCACTCTGTCCGCACCGGCAAGAAGCGCTAATTCCGTTGCCGCAATACCGGTTCCCCTGTCATTATGAGGATGCACACTTAATATGATATTCTCCCGATTCTTAAAATGCGTATTCATCCATTCAATCTGATCCGCATAAACATTCGGTGTTGTCATCTCTACAGTAGCCGGAAGATTGAAGATGATCTTATTATCCGGTGTCGGCTGCCACTCATCCTGAACAGCACTGCACACTTCCAATGCATAATCCAGTTCCGTACCTGTAAAACTCTCTGGGGAATACTCGAGAATAATCTGTCCCGGAAAATCTTTTGCATATTTTTTCACCAGTCTGGTTCCTTCTATGGCAATCTGCTTTATTTCTTCCTTTTCCATTCCAAAAACAACTTTTCTCTGTAAAGTTGAAGTAGAATTATAGATATGAACAATTGCTTTTTTGATTCCCTGCAATGATTCAAATGTTCTCTTGATCAAATGCTCTCTACACTGCACAAGCACCTGTACTACTACATCGTCAGGAATCAGATTTCTGTCAACAAGCTCCCTTAAAAAATCGTATTCAATCTGTGATGCAGAAGGAAACCCGATCTCAATCTCTTTGAATCCTAATTTGACAAGCATATTAAAAAACTCAATCTTCTCTTCCACTACCATCGGTTCGATTAAAGCCTGATTTCCATCACGAAGGTCGACACTGCACCACACAGGCGCTTTCTCAATCTCGTTTGATGGCCATCTCCTGTTTTCCATTTTTACAACAGGAACTCTTCGATACTTTTTATAATTCAACATACTACATTAATCCTTTCTGTTATTTGATTCGTGCCTCATTATTATGTTTTATGTTTTCTTTTTCATTTTCACCAGATCAGTATTCCTATACTTTGATGAATTTTATTAAATATTTATTAACTTTTTATTTCTAGCTTTCGAAATTATAGCACTAAGATGCAAACCTGACAAGTAGAATTTAAAAAAAGCATATAATTCATATGCTTTTTATTTTTTACACTCCATGCTTTCCAATTTGATAACCTGCATATTTAAAGCCTGTACTGATGATCAAATCCGGAACATAGTACCACTTTTTGTTTTTCATAAGATACCTGATTCCATTCAAAAGCATCTTGATTCCTTCATCTTCTGACTTTAAATTTGCAAAAATATAATCAAACTCTTTTTGTGATCTGCCAATCTGAATGTTTCTATTAAATTGTTGTATATATGAATAATTATGAGAATGAATCACTTTTGCCTTAGATGCATAATATACTTTTTTACCACTCATGATCACATCATAAGCATATATCATATCTTCATTAAAATCTGTTTTCTTAAAACCACCGATTTTTACATGCTGGTCTCTTCTGTAAGCTGCACATACATCGGAGCAGAAGATATTTTTAATTCCATACTGTTCAAACGTTTCTTTTGTTTTTACAATATCATAATCCGGATAATTAAACTGTCTGACATATCGTTCTACATATTTACAATTATTCCTCGGTAATTGTCTTGCATATGCCACATAGACATCTTCATCCTCAAAAGGCTTTAACAATTCTTCAATAAGATATTTGTTCTTCGGAATTGCATCCTGTGTCATAAAAACGACAAACTCCGCCTCAGATAACAACATCCCCATATTTCTTGTCAGTCCATGATTGAACTGATTCTTTTGAATGCTTTTGAACACAATATTTGCTTTCCTATCATCCTCTGACTGTTTTGAAGTAATCTCATTGTTCCATGACAACATCTTTGTTTCATCATATCCCTCACACTCTGTATTGATCAGTATGATATTACTAATGTGACATGTCTGTCTGGAAAGTTTATCAATGATTCCTGCCAATTCATTGCCAGGCTTGTAAAGTGGTATGACTACATCAACCTCATTATTTTTGATCTTTTCATTTTCTTTCATATTTTCATCCATATTATTCACATATTTCATTAATCACATCTACTACTTCATCTACATACTTTTTGCACAGCTCATCCGAACCTGCTTCCACCATTACTCTGATCAGTGGTTCTGTTCCACTAGGGCGAAGCAGCAGTCTTCCATCACCTGCCAATTCTTCCTCCACCTTTTTTGCTACTGCTATTAGCTTTTCATTATTGATCACCTGTTCTTTATCACTGACTCTTACATTTACCAAAAGTTGAGGATAAATCTTTAATTCACGATATAATTCTGAAAGTGTTGATTTGCTTTCCAACATTGCTTCCATGATTTTCAATGAAGTCAGGATTCCATCTCCGGTCATGGCATGTTTGCTGAAAATGATGTGACCTGACTGTTCCCCGCCCAGACAATGACCATTTGCCATCATATTTTCACATACATATTTATCACCAACTGCGGTCTTTTCATATCCAATTCCCTTTTCATCTAATGCTTTGTAAAGACCAATATTTGACATAACCGTGGTTACTATGGTATTATTGCTCAACTGGCCGTGTTCTTTCATATATACACCACAGACATAAAGAATGGTATCCCCATCTACAATATTGCCATTTTCATCAACTGCTATACATCGATCCGCGTCTCCATCGTATGCAAATCCGGCATCCAGTTTGTTATCTTTCACAAATTGGCAAAGATTCTCAATATGTGTGGAGCCACAGTGATTGTTAATATTGAGTCCATCAGGTTCATTTGCAATCACAAATGTCTTTGCGCCAAGCGCATCAAATACATTCTTTGCAATGGAAGAAGCGCTTCCGTTTGAACAGTCGATTCCAATCTTTTTATCTTTAAATGAACGCGTTGCAATCGAAATCAGGTATCCTATATATCTGTTTCTTCCGAGTGCATAATCTACCGTTCTTCCAATGTTTTCTCTCTTCGCAAGTGGCAATTCTTCAATTTTCCCATCTATATACAGCTCAATCTGCTCTTCCACATCAGCTTCCAGTTTTTTTCCTTCCGCATTAATTACTTTAATACCATTGTCATAATACGGATTATGACTAGCTGAAATCATGATTCCCAGATCAAAACCGTCTGTCCTGACCACATAGGAAACACTTGGTGTTGTCGTAACGTGTAAAAGATAAACATCTGCACCTGATGCGGTCAAACCGGCTACAAGTGCATATTCAAACATATAGCTGCTTCTTCTCGTATCTTTTCCAATGACTACCCTTGCTTTATGCTCTTTTGAATAATACCATCCAAGAAATCTTCCAACTTTAAATGCATGCTCTACTGTAAGTGTCACATTTGCTTCACCGCGAAAACCATCTGTTCCAAAATACTTTCCCATTTTACTTATGCGCAGGCAAGTGCGCGCCTCCTTTTTTCAATTCATATTAATAGTGATGATTCAAATATCATTCTATTCACCATTTTCCAAAAAATTCACAATTTTATTGATTGCTTCGTTTTCATCGTCGCCGTCACATATAATCTCTACTTCTTCTCCAAATTTTACACTTGCTGCCAGCACAGAAAGAAAACTTTTTACATCTGCACTGCTATGTCCGCTTTTCATCGTTATTTTCGAATGAAACTCCATTGCTAATTCCGTAAGTCTGCCAGCCGGTCTGAAATGGATACCTGAGAGAATACCGATTCTCACCTTTTGTACTACCATTTTCCCTTCCTCCATATCACCATAATACAAGTCATATCACTATGCTGCCTACTGTCCTATTGTTGTCTGCTGCTCCGGTACCTGCGTATCTGAAGATCCTACAGTGTCTCCGGTATTTTCGACATTCGTAGTAGTTTCACTATTTATCTTGGTCAAAACGACATTCACTTTTACTTCCTGAGCAAGACTTAACCCTTCAGGGAGCGTAAACCTGACAAGTACTTCATTATTCCCTTCCACTGTATTTCTTAAATCTACATAAGGTTCAATATCATTCACACTGAATGTTGTCACATTATTCTGAAGTCCGCTTAGTACAATATTGACGTTCCGATCGGTAATTTCAGCAGTATATCCGCCAGGTATATTCATTTTGTCAATCTCACTTACAGGAAGTCTGTATGTATTATTAACAAGGGGTTCAACTTTTGCTGTAATTTTCACCGTCGCATCACCACTGTTACACAGATAAACTCCTTCTGGAATTATTGTAGAAATATCGGCTTCCACCGTCACATCCTGTGTTGCGCCGGAAACGTTGAGAATTTCATCCGGAACAACAATACTATCAAGTTGTGAAGCAGAAGGTCCGGCAATTTTTACAGTATTTTTATCATTTTTGACCTCAACAACCTGATATCCATTTTCCACCTTTCCGGTATATCCACATATGACAGGAACCTCCCGAACAGTGTAAATATTCGCATAATAGTCAACAGACTGTACACTTAATGTAGTATCCGAATTAAGAGGCATTTCTGTTCCACCATCAGTATAACACCTAAGAGGGACTTCAATCTGAAAATCCTGTACTCTACCCGATAAATCGATCTTTGCATTGATTGAGTGTACCTGGTTTACAATCGTCTCCGGTCCTGTTAAAATAACGGTTTCAGGTGAAATCCCTTCTTTTACCAGATAATACCCACTTGGTACTTCTGCAGTATGTATTAATTCTATACTAAAACTCTTTTCAATCACATTTTCAACATCCAGCTTCATCGTCATTGTTTTTTGGGTGATCTGACAATCCTTGTCATATTTTGAATTTCTAAACTGAACATAAATAGGAACGGCATCCACATTCGACTTCTCACTAAACGGAGCATAAGCATAAAAATAATCTCTTGTTATTTTATCTACCATTGATCTTGGTCCCTTTACGCTTACCGTCACCTCTTCACCGGAAACAACCGAATATACCTGTTTATTTTCTGTCACAACATTTTCATCCAATATTGTAACCGGTATTCCCTGAATCGTCCTTGTGATCTCCGGATCATCTATATTCACAACAATTATCCAAAGAACAATAGCAAACAACAGGGATAACAATTTAAATGTGATATTATTCGTCAATATCTTTTTCATTGCACTTTCTTCCCTTCCATATTTTGAATTTCTTGTTCTCTACTGTCTTGTTCTGGAGTTTTTCAAGTTTACTTCTTAACAGATCTCCATCTATATTTCGTGTCAGCTTTCCACCTTCTGCCACTGAAACTTTTCCTGTTTCTTCTGATACGATAATCGTGAGACTGTCAGTCACTTCACTTACTCCTACCCCTGCACGGTGTCTTGTTCCTAACTCCTTACTCAATTCCATGTTATCAGATAAAGGCAGATAACATGTTGCGGAGGTGATCCGATTCCCGCGTATAATAACCGCGCCATCATGTAAAGGTGTATTGTGCTCAAATATATTGATCAGAAGTTGATTACTAATCTCTGCATCTAAATCAATTCCTGTTCTCTCATATTCGGCCAGATTAATCTCATTTTCAATTACGATCAATGCACCTGTTTTATGTTTTGCAAGCTCATAAGAGGCCTTTATCAGTTCATTCACTGTTCTGCTGCTGAACTTTTCATTTGAACCCTTCGAATCTTCAAAGACAAACAATTGATTTAAAATCTTTTTTCTTCCCAGATTTTCAAGCGCTTTTCTAAATTCCGGCTGAAACACAATAATAAGCGCAATAATGCCTACATTAAACGTCTTATCCGCAATCCATAAAATGGTAGTAAGATTGAATACAGTAGCAACTAAAACAAACAACAGAATAATCAGTATTCCTTTAAATAACATCCATGCCCTTGTATTCTTAATCCATACTAAAAGCTCATAGATTACAACTGTAATAATCAATATCTCAATTGCATCTGTCACAGTAAATTTGGGAATCGTCATAAATTCCTCAACAAATGTACCTAAATTCTGTAAAATTGTCTGCATTCACTCACTTCCTCGCATATACTTATTATCTTCTTGCCTTTTTAACATTGATATGTTTCACTTTAACATCAGTAGCTGTTACCTTAATCTTTGGTACTGCCTTAACATAATAGTAATAATCATCATCTTCAAATTGTGTATACTCTGTTCCTGAATAATCAACAGCCAGAATAAACACCTGTAAAACAAGCATAATTATGATGGAAACCAGTGTAAATACCCAGATCATCCAAAGTTTATACGTTCCTTCTCCAACATCTAACACATATAACGAGCCCAAAATCATGATTGCCTCAACTACACCTGCTGTGATAATCCCGATCGTAGAAGAATTATCAACGGATAGTCTCTTGATTCCATATGCAACAAGCGCCGCCACAGCAAATGCGATAATGAGAACCATCATTTCTTTATTATAAAACAAATCCGTAATAAATGAACTCATCCTGTCAAGTCCCGATTCACTTGTTCCATTGACAACCAGGAATACTTCTCCACTTCCATACTTCATCATATAGAATAAAAGAACACCAAATGCCATTGATACTACTGCTGCCGGCTGTAATGCAATTCCAATGATCAGAGGCATCAGAAACGGCATTTTGATTGCCATTAGAAATGGCATAAGAATCATCACATAGCCATATTTCGATGAAAACCTGAAATAAACCATGTACATCAAGATAAAAATGATCAATGTAACAATCGCTATTTCCTGTGATATTCCATACACATTCAATATCATAACGATGGAATAAATCACAACTAAAACATTTCCCGGAAGTACACTACACAGAATTGCAATCAATATTGATATCATAGGACTGCTCATTGACGAAGAATATCCTATATATGAATTCATCACAATAAATGCGATCATTGCCACACCAAATTTTATAGCCGGAAGAATATACATCGAATACCTGCTATAAATTCTTCGTAAATTTTCTTTAATATCCAAAAGTGCTGTCATCTGTATCATTTCCTCCCAGTTTCGACTCTAATTTTGATTCATTCTTATATTTTTCTTCTCTCTTATACATCAAATATAATTGTTTTAAATCATCAGAATACCCTTTATTTTGCTCCTGCATATGGATATACTTTACGGAATACACCATATATGCAATCAATAGATATACCACAAAAACAATGATATATATTACAAGCAGTCTGATTCCTAAATTCATCAATTTGACACTAATAAGCTGATCAAGAAAATACTCAACATTATGCAATACACAAAGTGTTACAACAAGAACATATGCAATCGTAATGACAATTGCTGTCTTGATCATATTAATACTTACATAATCACCCTTGCTGTATTTATTACATGCAAGAGCCTTTTTTCCTACACCCTGTTCATAGATCGCCAGTTTTGTCATTAATTTTATTTTGTCTTCATTTAACATACTCTGTTTCCTCCCGATTATTTACGGTCATTATGTGATTATAACATATATAAAAAAATTAATCTATAATATAAAGAAAAAAAATACACAACGTTTTACCCAAAATAATAGACCTGATTGCAATGATCATCAATTAACAATCAGGTCTTCTTTTCATTCAGTATTAAATTTCAAGATGTTTGATCAACCACCATACGGTTCCGTTGGAAGAGTATTACCTCCACTATATGTTATCACATCTTCTGTCTCAAAAAGAACTATTTCTAATACTGCATTTTCATATACTTCTTTCATCATTTTTCTCCTTTTTATCATTTATTTATTATA
>CACYDA010000098.1 GCA_902773095.1 uncultured Lachnospiraceae bacterium
AGCCATGCTCAGAGGTCTTGTTACTGCTTTAATCCAGAATGGAAAGATTGAAACAACAGAAGCAAGAGCAAAAGAAGTTCGTAAGATAGCTGAAAGCTTAATCGCATTAGCAGTGAAAGAAAAGGACAACTACGAAGAAGTAACAGTTCAGGCAAAAGTTTATGTAAAAGATAAAGACGGCAAGAGAGTGAAAGAAGTTGTAGACGGAAAGAAAGTTGACAAGGTTGACTACGTTGAAAAGACAATTAAGAAGGATAATCCTTCAAGACTTCATGCCAGAAGACAGATGAACAAAGTTCTTTATACAGTTACTGAAGTTCCAAAAGAAGCAGCTGGAAAGAAGAAACATACAAAGACTGTTGATTTAACACAGAAGTTATTTGACGAAGTTGCTCCAAAATATGCTGATAGAAATGGCGGATATACAAGAATCATTAAAATCGGTCAGCGTAAAGGTGATGCAGCAATGCAGGTTGTACTTGAGTTAGTATAATATATAGATCGATTGAAATTAGAGAGGAAGGAAAGTAATTTTTCTTCCTCTTATTTAGTATCATTTGATGGTGAGTATATGAGTATTATTAAAGCTAATAATGTAAAATACAGAGTAAAAATAAAAAATGAAAACAATGAGGTTGTCGGGCACAAGACAATACTCGACAACATTAATATAGATATCAAAAAAGGTGATTTTGTTGCTATTCTTGGAAGGAATGGTTCGGGAAAATCCACGTTTGCCAAGCATCTCAATGCACTTCTAGTGCCAAATGAAGGAAGTGTATTGATCAATGGACAGGATACGTCTATGGTGGAAGAGTTGTGGGAAATTAGAAAGCAGTGTGGAATGGTATTTCAAAATCCTGATAATCAGATTGTGGGAGTGACGGTTGAAGAAGATATTGCTTTCGGTCCTGAGAATCTGGGAATGTCAAGTGAGAAGATCATAAAAACAGTGAGTCATGCGATTGAAAAGGTTGGAATGTCTGCTTTTAAAAAGAAGTCACCTAATCATTTATCAGGAGGACAAAAACAGCGTGTGGCAATTGCTTCCTCACTAGCCATCAAACCGGAATGTATTGTATTGGATGAACCGACAGCAATGCTTGATCCAAAAGGAAGAAAAGATGTCATAAATCTGGTGAGACAATTGAACAAAAATGATGGGATGACTATTATACTTATCACTCATCATATGGAAGAAGCGGCAATTGCTGATACAGTCATTGTGCTTGATCAGGGCAAGGTGGCAATCAGTGGCAAACCAAGAGAAGTCTTTTCGAAAATTGATGAAATGAAAGCATTAAAACTGGAATTACCGCAGATGATGGAGTTGTCCTATAGACTGCATCAAAAGGGAAAAATCAGTAGATATGATCTGCTCGATATAGAAGAATTTGTTGAACAATATATGAAAGATTCACGCCCAGCGATAGATATTTATGATAAGATAGGTGTTCATGATGCCGGTAGATTTGGTGATATAATGGTTCAATCGGAATTGAATCGTATTGATGAAAAGAATAATAATGGAAAGAACAATAATGGAAAGACGCTTCTCGAGTTGATTGATGTTTCTTATGTATACCAACCAGAAACCGCAATGAAGAATATCGCAGTAGATCATGTGAATGTATCAATCAGAGAAAATGAAATGATAGGGGTGATTGGACCTACCGGTTCGGGAAAATCAACATTGATACAATTGATGAATGGTCTTTTAAGACCGTCAGAAGGCAAAATTTATTTCAAGGGAAAGGATATCTCGGGAAAAGGATTTCAGAAAAAACAATTACATTTTTCGGTGGGATTGGTATTTCAATATCCGGAAAGTCAGCTTTTCGAAGAAACGGTCTTGTCTGATGTAATGTATGGACCACTGAATAAGGGTTATGAAAAGGAAAAGGCAGAAGCAATCGCAAGAGAATGCTTGAAGTCATTGGGAATTGGTGATGAGTATTTCCGTAAGTCACCTTTTGATTTATCGGGAGGAGAAAAGCGAAGAGTTGCAATTGCCGGGGTGATTGCAATGGAACCGGAAATTATTGTACTGGATGAGCCGACAGCAGGTCTTGATCCGTTGACAAGAGAGCATCTGTTTTACTCTTTAAAAATGTTGAAAGAGGAAAAGAATAAAACGATTGTGATTGTTTCGCACAGCATGGAGGACATGGCAAAGTATGTGGAACGAGTGATTGTTATGAATGGTGGAAAGGTGATGTTTGATGATACAACAAGACAGGTTTTTCAAAATTCAGATGCATTAGAAAAGATTGGACTGGCAATCCCAACGGTTAGCTACGCAATGAAAAGGCTGAAGGCTGAAGGATATACAGATTGCGATGAGGCTATTACAATAGATGAAGCAGTGGATGTGCTTTCATATGAATGAGAATAGTAAGCAGATTGTCCGTATGATTGTTAGAGAATGGAAAGATTGGTTCATGCCTGTCACACAAGAAATGAAAGAGGGAAAAATATGCTTCGCGATATAACACTTGGACAATATTATCAAACTGAATCAAAAATCCATCAACTAGACCCACGGGTAAAATTATTATCTGCATTGGTCTATATTATAATGCTTTTCGTGTGTGATGATTTCAGTTGCTATGCGATTTGCGCAATAGCACTTTGGATTGTGATCAGGCTATCGAAAGTTCCTATTAAGTTTATTACAAAGGGGCTTAAAACAATCGTTATTTTGCTAATGATTAGTTTACTATTGAATATTTTCTTTACACCGGGAAAAGTACTGTTTGAATTCAATTTTGTGAGAATCACTGAAGAAGGACTAATCAAAGCTGCGAAAATAGGAATAAGATTTATATTGATTATCATAGCATCGTCACTATTGACATTGACAACTACTCCGACTAATCTGACAGATGGGTTAGAGAAATCACTTGGATTTTTGAATTATATTAAAATACCGGTACATGAAATTGCAATGATGATGTCAATTGCATTGAGATTTATTCCGATTTTAATGGAAGAAACGGATAAGATTATCAAAGCTCAGACGGCAAGAGGCGCAGATTTCGAAACAGGAGGAATGATTAAAAAGGCAAAATCATTGATTCCGATTATGATACCGCTTTTTGTCTCTGCATTAAAAAGGGCAAATAATCTGGCAATTGCAATGGAAGCAAGGTGTTACCATGGAGGAAAGGATAGAACGAAAATGTATCCGCTAAAATATAATAGCAGAGATTTTACTGCGTATTTTATACTCTTTATTTTTGTGGTGGTGCTGTTTGTCGAAAGATTTTACGTACTAAAAATATTTGGATAATAAAAAGAAAGGATGGGTGCAAAAGGAATATTTCTTGCATTTTGGCTGTCTTTTTTTGATGGCCGGAAATATTAGTAATGCTATGCACAAAACAAATGGGTTCAGATTGTAATAATTGTAATTTTTATGTTTTTGATGAGGAGTATGAAGACTATTATTGTCAAGTGAATATGGACGAGGACGATTATGTACGCTTGTTGACAGATCAAAGGTATTCCTGTCCGTATTACCAGTCAGATGACGAATACAAAGTTGTAAGAAAGCAGATGTAGTAAGAGCAATGTGTCAGAATAATGGGGAAAATGGGTAGTTTTCAGAGTAAGCATTTAATAATGATTTTGTATGAAGTGAGGCAGAAACAATAAGATGAGTGAAGATTTACGACAAAAAAAGCGCATTAAACTGATTGTAACTTATGATGGGACAAACTATTGCGGATGGCAGATACAAATCAATGGCATTACGGTAGAAGAAGTGTTAAATAGAGAGATTTCAAGGCTGCTTGGTGAAGAAATTGCAGTAATAGGTGCAAGCAGAACTGATTCAGGTGTTCATTCTATGGGAAATGTGGCTGTATTTGATACCTATTCAAAGATTCCTGCTGAAAAAATGTGTTTTGCAATTAACCAGCGTCTTCCGAGTGACATCAGAATTGAACATTCCTGTGAAGTATCACCAGATTTTCATCCCAGATATTGTAACAGTGTCAAAACATATGAATATAAGATTTTGAATAGAAGATTTGATGTTCCTACATTAAGATTATATACACATTTCGTATATATGCCGTTAGATGTCGAAAAGATGAAGGAAGCAGCAAAATATTTGATTGGAGAACATGATTTTAAAAGTTTTTGTTCTGCAAGAACACAAGTGACAACAACTGTAAGAACCATTTATTCATTAGACGTGACAAAAAACGAAGACGTTATTAGTATTCGAATATCGGGAAATGGTTTTTTATATAATATGGTAAGGATTATTGTTGGAACACTTATGAAAGTAGGACTTTGTGTTTATCCACCGGAACATGTGAAAGAAATATTGGAGGCCTGCAATCGAAACGCAGCAGGTCCTAAAGCACCTGCAAAGGGACTGACACTGATTGGAATCAAGTATCTGGACGAACAGGATGATGTGGAACAATTCAAATAAGTGTGGATAAAAATACAGTTTTAATGACAGATTGTGAATAACCTTTAAACTTGAAATAATTATTTCCATAAGTGGAAGTAATTATTTCAAGTGATTAAATGGGAGAAGATAAAAGTACATAAAAACAAAAAGCGAGCAAAAAGTGAAAAAACAAGGATGAAAAAAGCAGCGATAAAACAAAAAACGAAGATGAGAAAAGCAGCAATAAAGTGAAAAACGAGAGTGAAAAAGCAGCAATAAAGCGAAAAACGAGAGTGAAAAAGCAGCAATAAAGCGAGGATAAAAAAATTTAAAAAGTTCTTGACAAGAGGTGAAATGTATTGTAAAATATGTCTTGCACGTGAGCGAGTGACAATTTTCTATAGTGTATAGATAATTGCCCAGATAGCTCAGTTGGTAGAGCAGAGGACTGAAAATCCTCGTGTCACTGGTTCGATTCCGGTTCTGGGCACT
>CACYDA010000099.1 GCA_902773095.1 uncultured Lachnospiraceae bacterium
GCAAGATGTATCTATGGAGATGTAAGTAATTATACTGGACCGAATGGTTTGCAGCCGGCAAATTATCTCACGGATTCTTTAAAGAAAAACGGAATAGAGATGTTTCGATTTAAGACCGGTACACCTGCAAGAGTTGATAAGCGTTCTATTGATTTTAGTAAGATGGAAGAACAGTTTGGTGATGAAAGAATTGTTCCATTTTCATTTTCTACAGATTCTGAGTCGATACAAAAGGATCAAGTGTCTTGTTGGTTGACTTATACAAATGAGGAGACTCATAAAATTATTAGAGATAATCTTGACCGTTCCCCTTTATTTTCCGGAGCGATTGAGGGAACTGGTCCAAGATATTGTCCTTCCATAGAAGACAAGGTAGTTCGATTTGCTGATAAAAACAGGCATCAGGTGTTTGTTGAACCTGAAGGTTTATATACAAATGAGATGTATTTGGGTGGAATGTCAAGCTCTCTTCCTGAGGATGTACAGTATGCAATGTACCGGACTGTCAGTGGTCTTGAAAATGTAAAAATTGTGAGAAATGCATATGCAATTGAATATGATTGCATTAATCCTATGCAGCTTAAGTCTACACTTGAATTTAAGAAAATCAAAGGGTTATTCAGTGGTGGACAGTTTAATGGCAGCTCCGGGTATGAGGAAGCTGCAGCGCAGGGATTGATTGCAGGAATTAATGCGTCTATGTATGTTCTTGGTAGAAACCAGATTGTGCTTGATCGATCTCAAGCGTATATCGGTGTTCTTATTGATGATCTTGTTACAAAGGAGAATCATGAGCCTTATAGAATGATGACTTCAAGAGCGGAGTATAGACTTTTATTAAGACAGGATAATGCGGATATCAGATTGAGTAAAATAGGATATGAAGTAGGTCTTGTCGATAAAAAAGTTTATGAAAAGGTGTGCCAAAAGCAGGAATTGATTGAGAAAGAAATTGAAAGGCTGAATCAAGTTTCAATTGGTGCAAATAATCAGGTTCAGAAGTTTTTGGAAGAGCATAATAGTACACCGTTGAAGACAGGTTCAACTTTGGCTGAATTGATCAGACGTCCTGAACTTAATTATGAAATGCTTGAAATATTTGATAATGATCGGAAAGAATTGCCTTATGATGTGATAGAACAGGTAAATATTAATATTAAATATGAAGGCTATATCACAAGACAGCTTAAACAGGTTGAACAGTATAAAAAACTAGAGAATAAGAAGATTGACGAAGAGATTGACTATAATGATGTAAAGAGTTTAAGAAATGAAGCCAGGCAAAAGTTAATTAGTGTCAGGCCATCATCTATAGGACAGGCCTCTAGAATATCAGGTGTTTCACCTGCAGATATCTCTGTTCTTCTTGTTTATTTGGAACAATATAATCATAAAAAACATATAAAACAAAATTGAGTTTTGTTGAATAATATATTGTAAAGGTAACAAATTAATATGTGTAGTAAAAGCTTTATATATAATCAATTTAGAAATATTAATATCGAATTAGATGAAAATCAAATTAATCAGTTTTATGATTTCTATCAAATGATTGTAGAAAAAAATAAGGTTGTAAATTTAACCGCTATTACAGAATTTGAAGATGTCGTTATTAAGCATTTTGTTGATAGTGTTCTTATTGCAAAGATTGAAGATATTAGTAAAAAATTAGAATTGAATCATTTTTTTAATGATCATTTAAGTGATGATGATCATCATAAATTAGTGCAAAATTCTACGGTTAATGTAATCGATGTTGGTACTGGTGCCGGTTTTCCAGGTATACCTTTAAAAATTGTGTATCCTCACATTCATATTACTTTATTAGATTCTCTTAATAAAAGAATTCAATTTTTGAATGATGTAGTCTGTCAATTAGGATTAAAGGATGTATCATGTATTCATGGAAGAGCTGAAGATTATGGTTCAGATTTTGCTTATCGTGAACAATATGACTTATGTGTTTCTAGAGCAGTTGCGAATCTCTCGACACTGAGTGAATATTGTGTACCTTTTATTAAGGTTGGAGGTAGCTTTATTTCATATAAATCTGCCGGTGTGAGTGATGAAGTTAAACATGTAAAAGATGCAATGAAAAAATTGAATTGCACTATTGATGATGTTAAAAATCTAGAACTTATTCATAAGGAAGAAGTTTATCAAAGAAATTTTGTTATTATTGTAAAGAATAAAAAACTTGATAAAAAGTATCCAAGAAAAGCTGGTGTACCATCAAGAAATCCTTTATAAAAAATTTATTTGAAAAAGGTTGTGAATATAATTAATGAATAATTTAGTTTCTTTTTTTAATAATGAAAAAAATAATGTTGCACTTGCTTTAAATGAAGTTAACGAGAAAATAAATCAAAATAAATTTGAATTGGAAAACATTAATAAGAAAATCTTGGAACATTCTAAAAATATTGATACAACATATGAAATATTTTCTCCTAATGCTTATGATAAGGATTATAATATTCTTGAAATCGAAAAACTTAATGAAACTAAAAGAAATGTAAGTGCTAATTTGGAAAAACAATTAAAAGAAAAAGATGTTCTTTTGAAACGAAGAAGTGTTGTAGATTATGCGTTTCAAGATTATATTTTGGAAAAAGAAAAGTTTGATGAAGAATTAGAAGAACATGATCGAATGCAACAAAAAAAATTGGTTAATATGAATGAGAATCACACAAATGAAATTACTCAAATTTTGGAATACCAAATTCGTAAAGATCATCATTTTATTAGTAATGAAGTAGAAAGACAATTGAGTGTTATTGAAAGTAAGCTCTCTTTATGTAACAACTTTGTTGATATGGATATTAATAGAGCAAAATTAGAAATGTTGAAAATAGCAGAAGATATTTCATACTTTAAGAAAAGTCTCAATTCTGAAATGTTTCACGTGAAACATTTTGATGATTTTTCTCGTTTGAATTTGAATAGTGAGATTAGGAGTTTTATTAATCATTATAAAAAAAATATAAATTCGCATGTTGACTATAAATATATAGGAAGAAAAATTGATGATAGTTCTTATCATATTACTAATGTTATTAGAATTATTAAAGAAGCAATTGATAATGCAGAGCATCATGGAAATGGAACAAGTATTAATGTTACAGTATTAGTACAGGATCGCTATTCTGGTGGAGCAGCAGAAAATGAGTTAGATAATTCATCTAATGAAAAATTAAAAACAGAGATTGATTTGGAATTGTTCAATGCAAGTAAATATAGTGATAGTAATTCTGATTATGAATATAATGATTATAATGACAATAAGGAAAAACATAATTTGAATCAAATTGTTCAAGAAAATTCTCATGATCATGATGATTTGAAATTAGATAGTGATATTCAATATAATAGTAATGATGATTTCAAATCCGGTGATGATATTCAATATAATAGTAATGATGATTTCAAATTTGGTGATGATATTCAATATAATAGTAATGATGATTTCAAATTTGGTGATAAAAATCAAATTAATGATAATTCTACTCTTAATGTTGTTGATCATTTTAATGAAATTGAAGAGAATCCTCAACAAAATAATAATAATGATATGCACCAAATTAACTTTATCATCACAGAAACTACTGATCAATTCGATGTGACGATAAAGATTACAGATAATGGCGATGGTTTTCATTTGTTCAATGATAACTTATTAATTGAAAATGAAAAATATGGCATATATTTGATGAAATATAGAACACAAAAATTACATGGAAAATTATATATCGAATCAAGTCAGGGGATTGGCACAACAGTCAGTTTAATATATCAGGCTGGATAAGCTGATTATTCTATCACATAATTTATATATTATGTAGAATCACTTTGTTCTTAATATTTAGTATCATTTCTGTATCTACTTGTAATAAGCATCAGAAATACAATGAATTAAAAAGGAGTAAAATGTTTCACGTGAAACATTTTACTCCTTTTTAATTATTTAAAGAAATAGTGGTTATTCGTCAAAAATAGTGGGTGAGCATATCCAACGATTCCTGTTCGGGAGTGTAGTTGTGTGACATCCAAGGAATCAATGGATAACTCTGCTACGAATTTGCTATTATGGCATCTATGTCAAGATTGCTGCAGTTCAGGTATACCATTGTTGTGAAATATTCGTTATTCCTGAAGCCTAGTGTTCTGCACTTGATATTTTGTATGATGCTGTTGATTCCTTCAAGGATGGCATTTGTAAGACGATACTCGAAATAGTTAAGAATCTCATTCCAGTGGTCGCGTATTAGCCATAAAGTTTCTTCATGGGTTCTAATCGTGACCGCATAAGCCATGAACAAAGATTTTTGAGACGTGGTTCAGCCTCCTCAATGGTTAGGCACTGCTCATATATATCCTGCAGTTTCACTCTCATGGAGTAGGTTCGACCGGTTTTTAGATGCTTGGAAGCTTTCATCAGATTTGATTTCCATGCAGCCTGCTTATCCGTGAGATTGGCACTGTTTTTAAGCCATAAGTATTTTGTACCTTTAAGCAGCCCATTAGTTTTGCTTTCATGCTTGCGTACGGTATCTACTGCCTCGTTTGCATGCTTGATTACATGAAACTTATCAATGATTGTCTCGCTGTTCGGGAAGTTGTCTTTGACACCTTTTTTGAACCCAAGCGACATATCGCAGGTGATTACCTTTACGTTATCTGGATCGCCGTTATGTTCCTTGAAATCTTCAACAAACTTATCGACCGTTGTATGATCCTTTTCTTCTGTGGTAAAGATTACTTTTCTCTTGGATGTATCCACCATAACGGTGATATAGTTGTGGCCTTTCTTGTTGGTTTCATCCATTCCGATGATCTCAACATCAGAATAATCTTCCAACTTTCCGGCTTCATTCACATAGTACTTTATGAACCGCCACAACCTTTTATCCCTTTCACCGATAAGCTTTGCAATAACGGATACGGGCAAATGCTTGGAGAGTTCCATTACCCATGTAACAAACAACAGGGTAAAACAGGAATTCTTCCTTGCCCACGGAGCCTTTACCGTTGGACAATGCCCATCACCGTCGCTGACCTTAGGCATCTTAGCGTGGATATACGTCTTGTACTGAAAGATGTTGAGGTGCTGCCAGGTGCTGTCAGCGGTACCTTGGGCATCGTTAAAAAGAAAATAGTAAAATTATCATAAATTTAATAATTATGAATGGATAAAAAAATATATTCGTGCTATAATCGTGTTTGAAAATAAAACAAGGAGTAATGCAAAATACACAGGTTAGAAGAAAATTGATAATAGCCTAAATATGCATAGATGGATATGAGTAGAGTAATTGCAATAGCAAACCAAAAAGGTGGTGTAGGGAAAACTACAACGTCAATCAATCTTTCTGCATGTCTTGCAGAAAAAGGTAAAAAAGTACTTGTAGTTGATATTGATCCACAGGGAAATACAACAAGTGGGTTTGGAGTTGATAAGAATAATCTTGAAAACACAATTTACGAGCTATTTCTTGGAGAATGTAATATCAACGATTGCATGATTAAAGATGTCATTGAAAATCTGTCACTGTTACCGGCTAATGTAAATTTATCTGGAGCGGAGATTGATTTACTAAGTGTAGAAAAAAGAGAATATATATTAAAAAAATATATTGATGAGGTAAAAGAAGAATTCGATTTTGTTATCATTGATTGCCCGCCATCATTAAATATACTTACAGTTAATGCAATGACAACAGCAGATACAATTCTAGTGACAATACAATGTGAGTATTATGCGTTGGAGGGATTATCACAGTTAATTCATACAATCAATCTGGCTAAGAGCAGATTAAATCCATCTCTTGAGATGGAAGGAGTTGTATTTACTATGTATGACGCAAGAACAAATCTATCATTGGAAGTGGTAGAAAATGTGAAAAGAAATCTGTCTCAAAGTGTGTATAAGACAATTATTCCTAGAAATATAAGATTAGCAGAAGCACCAAGTCATGGATTGCCAATAAACTTATATGATTCAAAATCTGCTGGAGCAGAAAGTTACAGACTATTAGCACAAGAAGTAATCTGCAACGATGAGGGAATAGAATTTGATATTAATAATAATAAAGATCAGGATATGAAAGCGGCATCAAAGGAAAATGATAAAAATAAAAGTAAGAAAAAGGGAAGAGTATCAAAAATAGTAAAGAAAATAAAAGATAAATAGAAAAATAGAAAAATAGAATCAAAGATTATTTATTCAATAAAATAGAAATAAATATGATAGAGAGGTAGAGATGGCAGCAAAAAGAGGATTGGGAAAAGGATTGGATTCACTAATTCCAATAGAAGAAGTAAATGAAATCAATAAACATTCAGGCTCTAGTGAAGTAGAAGATAGTGTAAATACAATAAAAATTAATTCTATTGAACCAAATAGAACGCAGCCAAGAAAAAATTTTAATGAGGATTCACTGATTGAATTATCAGAATCAATCAAACAACATGGAATTATTCAGCCATTGGTAGTTCAAAAGAAAGAAGATTACTATGAAATAATTGCTGGTGAAAGAAGATGGAGAGCGGCAAAAATTGCCGGAATGAAGGAAGTTCCGGTAATCATAAAAGATTATTCTGATGAAGAAGTAGTTGAAATTGCTTTAATTGAAAATATACAAAGAGAAGATTTGAATCCTATTGAAGAAGCCATGGCATATAAAAGGCTTATGACGGAATATCATCTAAAACAAGATGAACTTGCAGAAAAAGTGTCAAAGAGTAGAACAGCAGTAACAAATTCTATGAGATTACTTAAGTTATCAGAATCAGTACAGCAAATGGTGATAGAAGGATTGATATCAAGTGGACATGCAAGGGCACTACTTGCTATAGAAGACCATAAGATGCAGGAAACAATTGCAGAAAAAATTATGGATGAAAAGCTAAGTGTGCGAGAAACAGAAAAACTTGTTAAAAAATTAACAAAACCAAAAGAAAAGAAGCAACCTGAAGTAATAGAAAATGAATTTGTTTACAGGGATATTGAAAGTAAAATTAAAGATATTATCGGTACAAATGTTAAGATCAATCATAAAGCAAGTGGAAAAGGAAAAATAGAAATAGAGTATTATTCAAATGTTGAATTAGAAAGAATATACGATTTATTTTTAAATATGAATAAATAGTTTTTACGGAGAAAGACATGGAAAGTAAATTACTTGAACAAATAGGATTGGAAAATATCGATCCCGCATATTTTTTATTGGGTCTGATAATAATATGTTTAGGCTTATTGGTGTATATCATCACAGTAAATAAAAAAATAACAATATTAACAGAAAAATATAAACGATTTATGAGTGGAAAAGACGGAAAATCGTTAGAGCAGACAATCTCAAGAAGATTTAGCCAGATAGATACTGTAATGCTGGATAATAAAGAGATTAATGAGAAAATTGATGAAATAAATGAAAAAATGATCAATGTATTTCAGAAGATTGGAATTGTAAAGTACGATGCCTTTAATGAAATGGGTGGAAAGTTAAGTTTTGCAATTGCTTTGCTTGATCAAGAGAATACAGGATTTGTATTGAATTCTATGCATAGCAGAGAAGGATGCTATACATATATAAAAGAAATAATAAAAGGTGAGTCATATGTTGTTTTAGGTGAGGAAGAAAAAGAGGCAGTACAAAAAGCAATTGATTATGATAATTTTATGGCTTGATTAGATGGTTCATTGGAGGAAAGATGCATAATTATTTTAGAGCGATTGGTTTTGGAAAAGGATATAAAAAGGATTTAATAAGAAAAATAATTGAAAAAGCTGTAAATGATTATATTATGAATAATAAGGAAGATACATTTGGAAAAATCATAGAAATTTTTGTACAGTTTGATAAATCGATAGGACTAGCAATTCATGGCGAATTTGTTGAAAACAATCAGTTTGAGATTGAATATGTATTTCCTTATTTGAAAGCAAAAGTTTTTTCGCACTACGATGGAATTATCATAGAAAAAAATGTATACAGTTATTCATTTTCAGCAGGATGTGAAAATAAGAGTACAGGAGTTACAATTATTTTCTATCTTCAAAATGATCTGGATTATGTGAATCACAATTTTCCTAATAAAATATCTGCAGAAGTTGGAATGTCAGGTCTGGCAATTGATGGAAAGATTATTTTTCCGACAAAGGAATATGAAGAGTACAATTCTACATATGATCAATTAAAACAGGAAAAGATAAAACTTATTTCAGATGCACAAAATGGTGATGAGATGGCAATGGAAAATTTGACAATTGATGAAATGAATGAATATACAAAATTGTCAAAAAGAATTATGACAGAAGATATTTTAAGTATTGTTAATACAAGTTTTATGCCGTTTGGAATGCAGTGCGACAGATATTCAATCATAGGAAAAATTCTTGAATTAGAGATTTGCATCAATAGAATAACAAAAGAAAGAATATACAATATGACATTAGAATGCAATGATATCATATTGAATATTGCGATCAATGAAATAGATTTGATCGGTCAGCCTCGAGTTGGTAGACGATTCAAAGGAAATATCTGGCTACAGGGTATGGTTATTTTTTAAAAAGAGGAAGGGTAATGACATACTTGACTAACTAAGATAACTATGATAAAATTTGTATTGGCGATGTTCGTGTAGCTCAGCAGGATAGAGCACTTGCCTCCTAAGCAAGGGGTCGTACGTTCGAATCGTATCACGAACGCTATTTAGTCATCCTTCCGGTTCTTCAGAAGTGATGACTTTTTTGTTCATAAATATAACAAATATTTATTAGCAAATATTTAATGATTAATAAAGAATGAATTAATAAGCAAATATTCAATGATAAATTAAAGGATGATAAAATGAATTATATAGTTTTAGATTTAGAGTGGAATCAACCTTTACATTCAAAAACAGGTGAAAATATAAAGCAAAAGAATGTATTATTCGAAATAATTGAAATAGGTGCTGTAAAGCTTGATGAAAATTTGAATGAGATTGGAAGATTTAATAGGTTAATAAAACCAGTTGTTCATAAAAAAATGAATCCCATTATCAGTAACATTACGGGTATTAAAGAAAAAGATTTAAATAAAGAAAAAAAATTTCCAACAGTGATTGAAGAATTCTTGATCTGGTGTGGTGATGACTATATCATGTGTACATTTGGTAATCAGGATGTTTATGAACTTGAGGCTAATATGCAATATCATAACATCAATATACCGTGGAAGTTTCCACTTTTGTATATAGATATTCAAAGAATATTTTCAATCGAAAATAATGAAATAAATGAACAGAGATCATTAGAAATGGTTTCTATGTTTATGGGTGTTTCTGGAAAAAATGCATATCATAGAGCACTTAGTGATGCAATATATACTGCAGAAGTAATGAAGAAAATGAATCGTAATAGTTTTGAAAAGTATATGTCATTAGATTATACAAACCTTCCTACAAATAAAAGTGAAGAGAAAGAAATTGATTTGGGAACACATTTAGAGTATTTATCAAGAGCTTTTGAAGAAAAGGAAGAGATGATGGCATGTAAAGAAATCTATATTACACGCTGTCCTGTATGTATGAAAAAATGCAGAAAGAAAATTAAGTGGTTTTCAGACAGTATAAAGTATATATGTATGGCAAGATGTGAGAACCATGGATTAATAGAAGGACTATTGTATTTGAAAAAGAATCATAATGGGTATTATGTTTTAAGGAAAACAATAGGCGTAGATGAAAAGAGATTTATGGATGTTGTTAAAAAAAGAAATCTTATTAATGAAAAGAGAAAACTAAGAAAAAATAAAGAAAAAACACAGTGAGAAAACAAATAGTAATAATATAATAAGAACTGCCTAACAAAATATTGTCAGGCAGTTCTTATTATATGCACATGCTCTAACATGAGCAACAATGTCATTCTACTCAATTAAAATTCTCCTTTATACTTTTCTGGCAATGATTGGTTGAAGTTTTCAAATAAATTGTCAAGTTCCTCCAGTAAACAATCAACACAGCCAAAAAATGCATCATTATTACATGGATCATCAAATTGATTGCGGATTGTGGCAAGCTGGTCAATTGCGGCATTTAAACGATTCTTACCTGAATTGTTATGATAAAGAATGTATCTGCTACGTTCATTTTCTTCAGGAGTCATTTTCTTTAATGCAACTTCAACGCTTGGCTTTTCACCAATATATCGGTATGTTATTGCTGAAGAAGCATGATTAAATAATTGTTGTAAATATGTAATGTCTCCAGTTGATTTATAATAACGCCATGCAAATGTTTTTCTCATTGTCTGGGCACCTAAAGCCGAAAGACCTACCTGTTTTCCAACTGTTTTAAACACTCTGTAAGCTTGTTCACGAGATAGTGGCGCAGAAGAATTTGAATGTCCTAAAATTAAATAAGCATTAGGATTTTTCCCTTCAACGTAATCATTAATAGCTTCTTGTACATTATTAGGAATTTCATATGTGCGTTTCATTCTATGAGTGCCAATATAAACATCAATAGATGTTTTTTGATATACGTCTTTATTTTTAAGACGTAAGATATCCTGAAGTAATAATCCTGTTCCAATACCGATTTCAAACATAATATAGTATTTTTCATCTACTTTTCGAAGACCATGTTTGAATCTTTCTAATGTTTCATCATCTTTAATTGGAGATACCCAACCCATTAAATACACCTCTTTCATTATTTGTTTCACACTTGCCTATAGATTGATTGTAAGTGCTATTTATCAGATTAATAGAATAGACTACCTACGTCGTTTTCTTTTGTCAGACGAATAAGAAATACTGTTTTTATAAGAAGAATTAGAATAAGATCTTCTACGTCTTCTTCTTTTTGAATTATTATTTGATTTAAAAATTGTATAATATATAAATGCAATAATCAATAGAATTGCAAATACACCACCGAGAAGCCAACGAATATTGATGTTAATATACTTATCTTTTTTTTGTTTTTGAACAATTGTGGACTCTTTTGCTGGACCAAACTTGAAAGATTTATCATTTTTATTAAGAAGAAGGTCAGCTTCACCAACTTTTATTTTTTTATAATAGTAATTCAGCTTAGCAATTTTTGAGTCATCTAAAAGAATATCTTCATCATCGAATGTAAGATTTGATGTACAATCAGATATGTTTACATCTTTTGGAAGAACAACATTACCGTCAGTACTCAGTTCAATCAGAGAAGTATCTGTATTAAATACACTGTTCAAATTAGAAAGGCTGCCCAAGCCGTTGAACTTAAATTTTGACTCATTCTGGGAAATATTAGTAAGTGAAAAATGATCAAAACCATAATCTAGTAATAATCTTGTATCATTATAAATATTAGCGCCATTTGATTTCATTACGACACTGATCAGTGTCATGCCATCCCTTTTAGCAAATGTAACCAATGTTGAGCCAGATTGGTCGACATATCCTGTTTTACCTCCAAATGCTCCTTCGTAATAATTTTGATTCGATGGAAACAACATTTTATGTCTGTTGTAAATCATCTGTGTTTCATTATTTTTATTTGTCACTGGGATTTCATAAGAAGTATTTGCTTCAATTTTGATAAAATCATCTAGTTTGATTGCTTCTCTGGTAATCATCGCCATATCATATGGAGTTGTATAATGATCTTCTGAGAATAATCCATTTGGATTACTAAAATGAGTTCCAAGTGCACCTGCTTCTTTGGCACGTTCATTCATCATATCTGCAAATACGGAAATAGCAACACGGTCCTCATCATAATCTTCTCCTGAAGATTTGAGTTCTTCTATTTTGTCAGTAAAGGCAGAAGTTTTTCTGGCAACATATTCTCCGGCAGCGTTGGCACATTCATTCGCTGAAGCAAGCATGACGGCATAGAGTGTATCTTTAAGAGAAAGAAGTTCACCTTCTTGTCTGGCAATACTTGCGTCTCCAATCTCAAGAGAATATACGTCATAATGATAATATTCTACCATATCAGAAAGATTACCGTTTTCAATAGCAAGCATCGTTGTCATAATTTTTGTGATACTTGCAGGATACATTTGCTGATGACAGTTTTTATCATAGAGAACGGTTCCTGTTGATGCTTCGATCAGTACACCTGCTTCTCCAAAAATTTCAGGTGCATCGGGCCAGACCGAACTAACATTAGAATCAGTCGAGTTCTGTGAATCATCTACCGTTGATTCTATTGTTTGTGTTTCATCCGGTTGTGCATATATCGATTTACAGTCACAAGTGATAAGTGAAAAAGATGTGATGACTGCTAACGATAAAGTAAAAAACTGACGTAAAAATTTATTTTTAAAATTCATTTTATTACCTTCCGAATTATCATTGCGAATTTTATTATAAGTTTAAATAATGCCCATTAATAAAGGAATCAACTAAAATTACTGAGCCAAAAGTACAAAAAAGTACAGGTAACATTATACACGATTGGCAAAAATTGTGCAACTAATAAGTGTCTTTTTTTGTCATGAATATGTCATATTTAAATAGTGTAGTAGTTAAACATATTACGTAATGAAGGTTGTATTTTTTTGTGATTTGAGTTATTATCATAAAATGAAAGATACTACGATGATAGAGAGGTATATAATTTGAGACTTCGAAATGTGAAAGGTTCCCATGAAGCAATAGCAGATAGTGAATTTACTATTAATGATTTTAAAAACTATGCAGGAAGATGGAATGAACTTTTTGGAAATAAGAATCCTATTAGAATTGAGATAGGAATGGGAAAAGGTAAGTTTATTACTGAGCTTGCGGTCAATAATCCTGATATAAACTATATTGGAATTGAAAAATATTCAAGTGTATTGATTCGAGCAATTGAAAAAAGAAGAGAACTTCAAATAAGTAATTTATTGTTTATACGTATGGATGCAGTAGAAATTGAAGAAGCTTTTGGAAAAGGAGAAGTAGACAGAATTTATCTTAATTTTTCTGATCCGTGGCCGAAAGACAGACATGCAAAGAGAAGATTAACATCAAAACAGTTTTTCGAAAGATATGATGCTATTCTTAAAAGTGACGGAATTGTAGAATTTAAGACAGATAACAGAGAATTGTTCGATTTTTCGCTTGAAGAAATTCCACA
>CACYDA010000100.1 GCA_902773095.1 uncultured Lachnospiraceae bacterium
CGAGTCAGCTTTGGATTCAAAAAGTGCAGGAATTATTCGTGCCAATACGTCTGAAGATTATCGGAAGGCAATTGATGCATATTTGCAACTGACATCGAACGAGATGGAGAGGATTTCCTTAGAACAAAAAAAGCTCTATCGAAATAATTATAGTTATGATATATCAAAAGAAGCAATAAGCGATCTTATTGATGATCTACTGCGGTGAAAAGGTAAAGTATTTATGGAATTATATGTTGTAATGTTTGTTTTGGTGATGCTGTTTTCAGGATTTAGCTCAAAAACAAAGGTTCGCTTAGTGAAGAGAAGCGTGAATTTATTTGAACCGTTTTGGATTTCATTTGCTGTAATAGCAGCATTTCTGGGACTTCGTGATAGTATCGGGATTGATGATCATATGCATAGTGAAGCATTTGATCAGATTCTTGCCTATGGTTACCCATGGAGGTCTATTGAGTTTTCCTATACTCTTATATGTAAGTTGGTTCAAAGTATAAACGGCAACATTCAGATGGTATATATACTGTATGCTGTTCCATCATGTCTGTTAATGTTTTACATTGTGATCAAGTTAGTTGAATCAAGACACAGACCAATTTTTATTGGAATATTTTTGTCGTTTTTTTTGCTAACATCGTTGACATTAATGCGTCAGTTCCTGGCTGTCACACTTTTGACTGTTGCATATATAAAACATAAAGAGAGAAAAAGACTGCAGACAATTTTAATGTTTGCTTTGGCCATTTTTTTTCATTACTCTTCGATACTCTTTATCCTATTCTGGTTTTTGCTTCCGCAGGTCAATAAAATGAAAAAGGATACCAAAACGATTATTCTGGTGATTCTGTTTGTATTTCAATATCTTCCGGTTGCAAGTGTCATACAGTCGTTCGTAGTCAATTCATCTTTGGACAGTATCAATTATATCAGCTATTATTTGGGTTCCAAATCCGGCTACCGTTTGTATGCCACTCATTTGGGCATTATCAATATAGCTTATATGATTGTTTTTTTGGTAATGCAGTATAAAAAAACGGTTCCACCAATAGACATACATGAAAAAAAATCAGATATTGCAGAGTATGATGCTGATATGTCATCATTTGCATTTTTATATTTTGCAGTGAGTATGTTATTTGCACCATTTGGCTCGCTGACAAGAATAGCTTACAGTTTTTCTATCTTGGCTTGCTGCTTTCTGTGTAAATATATTGATTGCTTTACCTCTTCAAGCAAAATAGTATTAAAATTTGTTTCGATCGTTTTATTTTTTGGATTGTTTATGTACGCTGTTTCAACCTATTCGCCTGATACAAGTAGTATCAATCCTATTGTGCCGTACAGATATAATTTACAATTATTTAATTAAAGGATGACTTTTATGTTAGGAACTGTAAGTGTTATAGTCCCGATTTATAATGTGGAAAAGTATTTATTAAAATGTGTTCGCAGTATTCAGGAGCAGACATATTCCGATTTGGAGATCATATTGGTGGATGATGGTTCTCCGGACGGATGTCCTGCCATGTGCGAGGACTTGAAGTGCGAAGATTCCAGGATCCGTGTCATTCATAAGGAAAATGGAGGTCTGTCGGATGCCAGAAATGCGGGAATAGAAGTTGCCGGAGGAGATTATATCACATTTGTTGACAGCGATGACTATATTGCTCCCGATTTCATACACAGCATGATGTCCGTGCTGGAAGATGATATCGATATCGTGTGTGGAGGATATGAAAGGGTGACCGATAAGGAAGAAGTTCTGGAAACGAGAATGGCAAAGGAACCCAGAGTGCTGAATAATCATGATGCGATGCTGGAAATGGTTAAAAACAGGGAAATACGAACCACAGCATGGGGAAAAGTTTTCAGAAGGAACTTGTTTGATGATATTCGGTTTGACAAAGGAAAATACCACGAAGATATCTATATTATGCACAAATTGTTCGGGAAAGCACGAAAGGTCGCTGTGGTGAGCGTGGCATTGTATAGTTACAGAGTCAATCAGAACAGTATCACGGGGAGCAGTTTTAGTCCCAAACATGAGGATGCTGTGTATGCTCATCTGGAAAGGATGAAGTTTCTGAAGGAAAGGTATCCTGATTTGGCAGACGATGAAATAGAGTTTATTGTGTGGCATTGCTGTGATATTAATTGGAGGATAATGAAATCCGGCAGAGAATATAAGGAATTTATTTTATATAATAATCAGTATATTCGCAAGTATTTGAGAAAATTTCTCAAATGCGAAGTATCACTGAAAACAAAAGGATTTGCACTGTTTAGTTTGTCAGTTCTCTCTGTATACGGAAAAATGAGAAGAAATAACAAATAGGTGATATGAAGATGAATGATTATAAAAAAGTAAGTATCATTATTACAACATATGGCGGAGAATGGAAGCTGCAGCGAGCGATTAGTTCTTTGCTTGAGCAGACATATCCTGCTATCGAGATCATTGTCGTAGATGATAATGAACCGGGTACAGCAGCAAGAAAAAATACCGAACGGATCATGCAGCAATATGCAAATGATACAAGAATCAAATATATCAAACATAAAAAAAATATGAACGGTGCGGCAGCCAGAAATACCGGAATTCGGGCTGTGTCGGGGAAGTATGTTGCATTTCTTGATGATGATGACTATTACTTGAAAGACAGGATTCAGATTAGTGTAGATCAATTGGAAAGCAATGAGGCAATGGATGGCATTTGTACATCAGTGATTAAAATGAAATCCGGAAGGATCGTTGAAATTCATCAGTTGGATGATCATTCTGAGTTAAAATGGAATACGCTGTTTATCAATCAGAATATATTGGGAACAGGAAGCAATATTTTTATCAGAAAAGAGGTCGTCGATAAGATAGGCTTTTTTGATGAAACATTTGAACGATTTCAGGATTTGGAATATATGATCCGGGTATGCAGCCAGTATCACATCGGTACCATCTCTGACAAACTGATTGTCAAAGATATTGCAGGATACAGGGCTCCCAGCTATCAGAAAATAAAAAAATCGTTTTCCTATTTTTGTGAGCGGTTCCATGATGCTGTTATAAAGCTGGAGGAGAAAGACAGACAGGCATTTTATGAAGACAGATACAGATATTTATTTGAGCTGGCTGTGCTCTCGGGGAAAAAACAAGATATTAAAGAGTCTGCTGAGCAGCTCATGTCTGTCAGAAAACTGACAGGCGGTGAAAAGTTAAAATGCAGTTTGTGGTTTATTACCTCTCCGGCGATAAATTTAAAGAAAAATCTGGCATCAGGTGACGGATTGTTGGTCAGAATGTATCGGAAACTTAAGAATCCCGAAGTAGTGTCAATAGATAATGACCAGTTGAAAGAGGAGTATTATTATCGTTTCCAGTCGGAAGCGGATTATTAATTATCATGTTTGTGAGGGAAAATGAAATGAAAATAATGATAGTGGGAGCTAATTTTGTCAATAAAGGTGCCCAGTCCATGCTGTTTATCGCAGTTGATGAGATCAAAAAAAGATATCCTGATGCAGAAGTGCTGTTTGCAAGTACAGACATTATCAAGAATGTTGATGAATATGCCTTTACATATGTTTATTACTCAAAAGAGGCAAAAAATATTGCATTAGGCAGAAAAGCCCTTTTTATCAGAATGCGTCAGTGCATTAAAGATACTGTCAAATGGCTGATTGGAAGAAGAATACTGCTCTGGAAATATATGGATCTTTCCCGCTGTCTGAATGAGATAGATATGATCATTGACATTTCTGGTTTTAATCTGGGTTCCGGCTGGAGTACGGAAATTCACGAAGCTTATCTGGATAATATCCGTCTGGCAAAGAAATATGACATTCCTATTGTTTTGATGCCGCAGTCATTCGGATCGTTTGACTATCCGGAAGACAAACAATATCTTATCCGTGAGATGCAGGAACTGCTTCCGTATGCCAAAGTGATTTTTGCAAGAGAAAAAGAAGGCTGTCAAATGTTGAAGGACACATTTCAGCTTACAAATGTCAAATTGTCCACAGATTTGGTATTGCAGAATCAGGAAATCGATTTGAAGCATATTTACAGTAATCCTCCCAAAATGGATCTTCCAAAGATAGGATCCGGGACAGTGGGAGTAATCCCTAACATACAGTGCTTTAACCATGGAAACAGGGAAAGGATACTTGAAATCTACCGTGCAGTTATTGAAGATTTGCTGGCAAAAGAAAAAAAAGTTTGTATTTTCAGACACTCCAGCGAGGATATGGAGATGTGCAGAGCAATATATGAAATGTTCAGCAACAACGAGAATGTTCATCTTCTTGAGAATGACTTTTCCTGTGTAGAATTTGATCAGTTTGTGAAGCAGTATGATTTTGTTATTTGTTCCAGATATCATGGCATAGTTCATTCATATCGCAACTATGTGCCGTGTGTTCTGTTAGGTTGGGCTGTGAAGTACAGAGAACTGGCCGAAATCGTAGGACAAGCCCGGTATTCTTTTGATATTACGGATGACAAGCTGTCTGTGCAGCAGATAAAAAGTGCGATTGATAATATGTGCGGGAAATTCGGCAATGAGTCGGAAGTGATCAAAAAGCATCTTGAAACGATACAAAAAGACAACTGCTTTAATATTCTTTCTGAAGGAGTGATTTAGTATATGAGCCGTGAAGGTAGCTTAATTAAGAATACATTGATTTTGTCACTTGGAACATTTCTTCCCAAGCTTACGACACTGATAACACTTCCCATATTAACGAAATATCTTACCAAATCCGAATATGGTGTATATGATTTGATCAATACTCTGGTTTCTCTTGTTATACCGTTGATCACGATGAAACTGGAAATGGGTACGTTTCGTTTTTTGATTGACTGCCGTGAAGATAAAGAGAAATCATCAGGTATCATTAGCAGTTCAGTGACAGCTGTTGTACCCATATCAATGGTTGCAGTTATTGCTACATACGTTGTGCTGATATGTCAGGGATATACGCCGGTGTTGTCAGTGTTGATCTGTATGTTTTTTTTCCTTGATAACATATATACCATGTTTCAGCAGGTGGCAAGAGGATTAGGGCACAACTTTATTTATTCTGTTGCGGCAATTGTCAATTCTGTGGTCAATATGGGCTTGATTGTGGTTTTAGTCTGGCAGATAAAAATCGGTTTGTCAGGTCTTTTATTGTCACTGGATATGGCATTATTGGTAACGATACTGTTTTTGATGATTTCACTCAGGCTGCATCAGTATTATTCTCTCAAAATGTTTTCCCGTAATACACTTAAAGAGATGTTTTCTTATTCATGGCCATTGGTTCCTAATTCGCTGTCTTCATGGGTTGTCAGTCTTTCGGACAGACTGATTGTTACGGCTATTCTGGGAATAGAAGTAAATGCTGTTTACGCTGTAGCAAATAAAATTCCGAGTCTGTTCAATACTTTGCAGGGTACATTTATTTCCGCATGGCATGAAAATGCCTCTGTCAGCATTGGAGACAAGGATTCTGATGATTATTACAGCCATATGTTTGATGCTGTTTTTACCATCATGATCGGTATTATGGCAGGACTGGTTGCAGTTACCCCATTGCTCTTCAAAATATTGATCAATCAAAATTATGCAGAGGCTTATTATCAGATGCCGTTTTTATTTGGCGGAATGATTTGTTTTTCTCTTTCATCTTTTATGGGAGGAATCTATGCGGCTCATAAGAAAACAAAGTCTGTAGGAATAACAACGGTTGTTGCTGCTGCTGCGAATCTGATAATTGATTTGCTGTTGATTCATTTTATAGGTCTTTATGCGGCTTCGATTTCCACATTTGTGAGCTACTTGTTTTTGATTGTTTTCAGGATGATCGACGTCAAGAAATTTCAGCCAATGAAGTATCAAATGAAAAAAATAGCGGTTTACTCTTTGGCTATTGTTGCTATGTGCGTGATCAGTTTTATCAATAATTTTTATATGAATCTGTTCAACCTGGTATTTGGTGTAGCATTTGCATTTTATATTAACAGAAAGATCGTTAAAGTGTTATGGACCAGCATTCGAAACAAGAAAAAAAATAGAAAAGGTGATTA
>CACYDA010000101.1 GCA_902773095.1 uncultured Lachnospiraceae bacterium
CGGCTCCATGACACCGTCTGAGCTTGTTGCTTATGCAATGGAAAAGAATCTCTATGCATTTGCACTCACTGACCACGATACCGTAGATGGCATCGAGGAAGCGTCCCGCGCTGTCAATCAGGCAAACCAGACACGAGCAAAAGACGAACGCACTTCTCATGATGAACCAGATTCTAAAAACAGTCTGATTTTCATTCCCGGAATTGAACTTTCCGCTGAGTACAAGGGACAGGATATTCATATTCTGGGGCTCAATATTGATTACCAGAATCAAGAATTTCTAAAAAAAGTGGAGTATTACAGAAATCAAAGAAATCAGCGAAATGAAAAAATGGCTTTGAAATTAAAGGAGATGGGATTTGATATCACACAAGAACAAATCACAAATCGTTTTGGTGCTGATACAGTGATCACAAGAGCCCATTATGCCATTCTTTTAAAAGAAAATGGTTATGTACAGGATTATGACGAGGCTTTTACCAAGTACTTAAATCCCGGCTGTCCATGCTATATTCCAAGAACTAAGATAGATGTATGCGATGCTGTCAAACTCATTCTTCTGGCGAATGGGAAACCTGTTCTTGCCCATCCTGTTTTATACAAATTAAGCGAGAAAGAGCTCGATGCACTTGTACAGCTTTTGAAATCAACAGGGCTTCTGGGAATTGAAGCCATTTACTCAAAAAACAAAGGCAATGACGAGATCAGAATGCGCGAACTCGCCAAAAAATATGGTTTGTTTATCACTGGAGGTTCTGATTTTCACGGAACTGCCAAGCCGGGACTGGATCTCGGATGTGGATATGGTGATTTGAAGATTCCGAAAGATATCTTGAACAATATCATTTAACAAAAAAAGACTCCTCACTTGTTTTGATCATACAAATACCACAACCCCTTTAACAATAAGTCAGGTTCATAGATAATATTTCTCTCACAATACGGAACAATGAGACCTGCAATTCCACCTGTGGCTACCACGGTAACTTCCTGCAAAAGAGTGTCCTCCACTCTTTTGACCAGGCCGTCTACCATGGCTGCCGTTGCATATACGATACCACTTTGCATACTCTCCACTGTATTTTTCCCAATCATGTTTTTGGGAGCCTTAAACTCAATCGGTGGAAGCTGTGATGCCCGTTTGACAAGTGCCTCATTAGAAATAGCCACCCCCGGAATAATGATGGTGCCAAGGTATTTTTCTTCATCAATAACGGAACATGTTGTAGCTGTTCCCAGATCAAATATGACAATTTTCCCTCCATATTCTCTTCTTGCTGCCACTGCATCAACAATTAAGTCTGTACCGACTTTATCCGGAAAATCTGTAGCAATGGTAATTCCGGTATTGCTGTCATTTCTTATAACCAGCACCTTTTTGCCTGTAATAAGCTTCATTGCCTCCCGAATCTGTTCTGTTACTTCCGGAACAACAGACGAAACCACCACACCTTCTATTTCACTCATGTTTTTGTCAACAAGGATTTTTTCGTGATTGATTTGAAACACACGCTTAATCTCATTCACAAAATGAGTGACCAAACCTTGTTTCGCTGTTTCGATTCTTCTCATTTCATGCACATTCCTATTGTCATCCATGATTGCAATAACAATGTTGGAATTACCAATATCTACTGCAAAAATCATATTGCTTTCCTCTTTCCTTTTGACTTATCCTATCTTCGTTCACCTATTCTTCTCTGCTCCAAAGTGGAACCACTTCATTCTTCCATCTGATTCAACATGTTAATTATTTATGATTCTTTACACATTTTACAAAGCTCATCTAACAATCTGTCTGCTGCTTCTTCTTTGGATAAAAGTGGCAAATCAATCATTTCATCTCTTTTGATCAATACAAGATGATTGGTGTCTGTTCCAAAACCGGAACCCACATCCCTAAGTGAATTAGCAGCAATTAAATCCGCATTTTTCTTTTCCAATTTTACTCTGGAGTTTTCAAGAACATTTTGCGTTTCCATTGAAAATCCACACAATACCTGTCCTGCTTTTTTATGCTCTCCAAGCCATTTAAGGATATCGGTTGTCCTTTCAAGTTCAATTGTTAAATCTGCATCTCCATCTGTCTTTTTTATCTTTTCATCTTTTTTATTGGCAGGTGTATAATCTGCTACTGCTGCTGTCTTGATAATCATATCCATATTTTCATAACGCTCACTGACAGCTTCAAACATTTCTTTCGCACTAACAACATTTACCACATCAACAAATGGCGGAGGTGTGATGCTGACAGGACCACTCACAAGTGTTACCTCTGCTCCACGAAGCATTGCCTGTCTTGCAATTGCATATCCCATTTTTCCGGTAGAATGATTGGAAATAAATCTGACCGGATCTATTTTTTCTCTGGTAGGTCCTGCTGTAACAAGCACATTTTTCCCCTTTAAATCCTTTTCTTTCGCGATTTCTCTTAAAATATAACTTTGAAGAACAGTTTCTGACGGCATTTTCCCGGTTCCCGTATAACCACATGCAAGATAACCATTGTCCGGCAGAATAATCGTAACACCATACGATTCTAACTTCTTTAAATTATCCTGTACAACAGGATTATTGTACATATTAACATTCATTGCAGGAGATACAATCACCGGACATCTCATCGCAAGGTATGTTGTACTTAACATATCATCTGCTATCCCATTTGCCATCTTTGCAATGATATTGGCTGATGCCGGTGCCACAAGCATGACATCTGCCCGATCCGCTAATGACACATGCGCAACATGGAATTGAAAATTCCTGTCAAAAGTTTCAACCATACATTTATTTTTCGTTAATGTCTCAAATGTAATCGGGTTGATAAAATTGGTTGCATTTTCTGTCATGATCACATGAACATCTGCATGAAGCTTGACAAGACTGCTGGCAAGATTTGCGATTTTGTATGCTGCAATGCTTCCTGTCACTCCAAGGACGACTGTCTTTCCTTTTAACATTGATATCACTTCCTGTCTGGTGTAATTCATTTCATAATATCCATACTTTCTTCACTTTCCAGTATGATCCCTATTCATTGATTGGTTTACATATCACTGAGTAATCCATGTTTCTCATATCTTGTTGTTCTCACGATTTTGTTATCTTCATCCACAAAAACAACTTTTGGTGCATGATCCTTTGCTTCCTCCGGTGTCATCTGAGCATAACACATAATAATTACCTTATCATCCACAGACACCTGTCTGGCGGCTGCACCATTTAAACAGATCATTCCGCTGCCACGTTCTCCAGCGATGACGTATGTCTCAAAACGATTTCCGTTGTTTACATCCACAATCTGAACCTGTTCATATTCATATATGCCTGATGCCTCCATTAAATCCTCATCGATTGTGATACTTCCTACATAATTCAACTCTGCCTGTACCACAGTTGCACGGTGTATTTTTCCTTTTAACATCGTAAGATTCATGAAAATCTAATCCTCCATTCCAAAGATAAAGTTATCAATCAGCCTTGTCTTTCCAATATAAACAGCAATGGCAACAAGAACAGGACCATTAACCTCATGGCATACTTCAATGGTATCCCACTTTACCATCTCTACATAATCAATTCTCGCAAGAGGCTCTGCCTCAATGAGATCGGTCATTTTTCTAAGCACTTTATCGCCGTCTTTTTCTCCATTCTGTACCATCTGCTGTCCTGCAAAGATGGCTTTGCTTAACACAAGTGCAGCCTTTCTTTCTGCTGCTGATAAATACGTATTTCTTGAACTCTTGGCCAGTCCATCCTGCTCTCTGATAATCGGACATCCCACTATTTTCACATTCATATTCAAATCTCTTACCATACGTCTGATGACCGCAAGCTGCTGTGCATCTTTCTGACCAAAATATGCCTGATCAGGTGTTACAATATTGAATAATTTATTGACAACCGTACATACACCTCTGAAATGTGTCGGTCTACTCTTTCCACAAAGTTCTTGTGTCACTCCCGTCATATCCACAAATGTTGTAAATGTATCACTATACATTTCAGAAACTTCCGGATTGAACAGTAAAGCAGCACCTGTCTCCTCACATAATTTCATATCAGCCTCTAAATCTCTTGGGTATGCTTCTAAATCCTCTGACGGTGCAAACTGTATCGGATTGAGAAATACGCTGACAACTACTTTATCATTTTCTTCTACCGCTCTTTTAATCAGACTTTGGTGGCCTTCATGAAGAAATCCCATTGTCGGTACAAATCCAATTCGAAGTCCCTGTGCCTTCCATTCCTTTACCTGTTTTTTTACTCCGTCTACTGTTTTTTCAAAAATCATGATACTGTTTCCTTTCCATTTTCCTGTTGATATCTTGTAAAAAAAGTTATTCTTATCTTAATTAGTAAATTTACTGTTCTTCCTTTTTGATTGTTTCGATAATCTCCTGATCGATACTGTAGCAATGTTCTTGTGTAGGGAAGGAGCCATTATTAATCTCTTCAATATACTGTGCAAATGCTCCCTTCATTACCTCTCCTACATTCGC
>CACYDA010000102.1 GCA_902773095.1 uncultured Lachnospiraceae bacterium
AATTCAAGTCATAAATAAAAAACAACAAACAGGCAGGTGAAAAAAATGGATTATTACGCAATCGGACAACGTATACGACGATTCAGAAGAGCAGCAAATCTATCACAGGAACAGCTTGCAGAACAAATCGGAATTTCTGTGACACATATGAGCCACATCGAAACAGGCAACACAAAACTCAGTCTCCCTGTTTTCGTGGAAATTGCCAAAGTTTTGTCTGTTCAGACAGATTCTCTGTTAAATGACACTCCTGAACTCAATAAAACCACAGCAAAGCAAGAGATATCAGAACTACTCGAAAAATGCTCGATCAAAGAAATATATATCCTTACAGATATGGTTAAGTCATTAAAGATGTCTATGGATCGATATTTATAATCTGCTTACAATATTGATGCACTCCTATTGTATACTACGCAAAATAATAAGTGGGAGGTATATAAATATTCGTTATTTTCAAAGGGCAAATTTGTACTTCTACGCAGTAAAAAAAACAAGCTGATATTTTCAGCTTGTTTTTTTACTGTTTTTTTCTCAATCAATTTATTTCATTCTTCGCTATATTAAAAACCCTATCATAATTCGTACACCATTTTACACCATTTCGGCATAAAATAACATGGATTTTTATGGTTTTGATGAATTTCCAATTTCACCCAAAAACTGCTGCAACCCTTGATTTTACTGGCTTTTCAATCAATTTCGTTAATATCATACGGAGTGGTCTGATATACATAATAGTTAAGCCAGTTCGTATAGAGTGCATTGGAATGAGCCCTCCAGGTAAGAAGTGGCGGGTTGTTTGGATTATCATCTTTATAATAATTATAAGGAACCTGTATATTTAATCCACGGCTTAAATCCCTCTTATACTCTGTATCAAGCGTAATTCTATCGTATTCAGGATGTCCTGTGATAAAAATCTGTTTTCCCTCTTCCGCCATAATAATAGACGGACCTGCTTCTTTTGATTCAGCGAGTACATTTAACTCCTCATTAGCCCATATATCTTCAAATACAGACTCAATATGTCTTGAATGCGGCATCAGAAATACATCATCAAACCCTCTCATAAGCGGTACTTTTCTATGCACAACCTCATGTTCAAAAATCCCAAATCTCTTATGATCAATTCTTCTGGTTGGAATTCCATAGTGATAATAGAGACCTGCCAACGCTCCCCAACAAATATGAAGTGTTGATGTCACATTCTTCTTCGTAAACTCCATGATTTCCTTCATTTCTTCCCAGTAATCTACTTCTTCAAATGCAAAATCATCAAGGGGTGCACCTGTAATCACAAAACCGTCAAACTTTTTATGTTTGATCTCATCAAATGTACTGTAAAACTGGTTTAAATGACTTGCAGGAGTATTTTTTGATACATGAGAGGCAATATAGGCAAATGTAACATTCACCTGTAGTGGTGTATTTGACAGGACACGCAACAACTGGATCTCTGTATCATGTTTTAATGGCATCAGATTCAATATAGCAATCTCAAGTGGTCTGATCTCCTGATTGATTGCTCTGTTCTCATCCATGATAAATATATTTTCACTTTCAATAACGGCTTTCGCCGGTAAATCTGCTTTTACTCTGATTGGCATTTTTATCCACCTCTTTTAGTCGTATTATTCTTATCATTTATTTTAAACACTTTATTCTTAATATTCTTAATAATCTTAATATTCTTAATATTCTTAATATTCTTTAAATTCTTAACATTTTATCTTCATTATATTTTCGCCCATTATAATACATTTCATTCCTTTTTTCAATCCCCTGCCATTGCAAGGAACTCTTCTTCTGTAATAATCGGGATACCCAGTTCTTTTGCTTTTTTATTCTTTGAAGAAGAAGAGGTAACATCATTATTGATCAAATAATCTGTTTTTTTCGTGACAGAACCTGTGACTTTACCTCCCATCTTTTCAATTACCTGTTTTACCTCATCTCTGTTTGCAAAATGGTGAACGGAACCTGTTATGACAAAGGTTTTTCCACTGATCTTATCATTTTGTTCCTCTTCATTTTCATCATTTACAATTGTCAGCTCTGCCATCAGATGATGATATTCCTGCCTGTTATTCTCATCTTCAAAATATGAGGTGAATGAATCCGCAATGATCTCTCCGACACCATCAATTTCCATGAGTTTCTCCCTGTCAGCAGAAAGTAATTGTTCCAAATCATTATGAAATGCCTTGCAAAGCATTTTGGCATTTGTGACACCAATATTTAATATTCCAAGACCATAAATAACCCTGTAACTTTCAGTTGTTCTGGATTGATCAATTGCTGCCATCAATTTGTCAAAAGACTTTTGACCGAATCCCTTTGTACCAACGATTTCTTCTTCATAACGGGAAAGTTTGTAAAGATCTGCAAATTCTCTGATATATCCACTGTCGACAAATTTTTCCATTGTCTCCTCAGACATTCCTTCAATATTCATTGCATTTCTACCGGCAAAATGGGTATATCTCTTTATCTTCTTCGCCGGACATTCCTTGTTTACACAGTACAAAAATTGAAATCCGTTATCTTCCTTTATGATGGTCTCTTCCCCACAGACAGGACACTTACAAGGAATGGTAGTAAGTCCGCTTCTTGTATGATTTTCGGCAATTTGTGGAATAATCATATTTGCCTTATACACTTCAATCTCATCACCAATGCCAAGTTCTAACCCTCTTGCCACACTGACATTATGGATACTTGCTCTTGACACTGTTGTTCCCTCAAGCTCCACCGGTTCAAAAATAGCAACCGGATTAATCAATCCTGTTCTCGATGCACTCCATTCAATCTCCTTCAGTGTTGTTTTTGCCGTTTCATCTTTCCATTTAAATGCAATCCCATTTCTCGGAAACTTTGCGGTTCTTCCTAAAGAATTCCCATATGCTATATCATCAAACATCAATACAAGACCATCAGACGGAAAATCACTCTTAGTGACTGCCTGTGCAAAATATGCTACTCTCTTGGCCATATCTTTTGAAGTTACTTTGTAATGTTCCACTACTTCAAACCCCTGTGTTTTCAGCCATGCGAACTGCCCAAGGATGGAATTGCCAAAATCAACACCTTCGGCCTTAATGAGGGCGAAAGCAAAGAAATTTACATTTCGCTTTGCAGTGATCTCATTACTGAGCTGTCTTACCGAGCCGGAACAAAGATTTCTTGGATTTTTATACTTTGCGCTCACATCTTCTATACTATCGTTAATCTTCTCAAAATCCGAATATTTAATCACTGCTTCCCCTCGAAGAATCAGTTCACCTTTGTAGGGAATTGTAAGAGGAATATTCTGAAATACCTTTGCATTATTTGTGATTACTTCACCAATCTCACCATTTCCACGTGTAACTGCTTTTAAAAGATTTCCCTCCCGGTAGGTTAATACAACCGTAAGACCATCTAATTTCCAGGAAATGACACCATCATATCCTTTGATAAAATCGGCTAATGCTTCCACTTCTTTTGTCTTATCCAGACTTAACATCGGTGACTCATGACGTTCTTTTGGCAGCTCACTTAGCACCTCATATCCAACATTGATAGTAGGACTGTTCGACATGACAAATCCGGTATCCTTTTCAAGTTCTACAAGTTCATCATACAACTTGTCATAATCAAAATTGGACATCAGCTCATTTCCATCCTGATAATATACCTTAGATGCCTGATTTAAAAGAGACACAAGCTCTTTGACTCTGTTTACTTTGTCATGAAAATCATTTTCTTCCTTTCTATTTGAAACCACTTCACTCATACATATTCCTTTCTAGCTTATTACTGCCTTCATCATTTCTCTTAGCTCTTCATCCGTCACTTTCCTGTATGTTCCCTCTTTCAGATCACCAAGCATAATATTCATGATTCTGATTCGCTTCAATTTGACAACCTTATAGGATAATGCCTTACACATTCGTCTAATCTGTCGATTGAGCCCCTGGGTCAGGATAATCCCAAATGTATACTCATCAATTTTTCTGACCTTACATTTCTTTGTAACCGTATCAAGTATCTCTACTCCATTACTCATTTTTTTGATAAATTCATCTGTAATCACTTTATTCACTTTGACAATATATTCTTTTTCATGGTTATTGACCGATTTTGCAATGCGATTGGCAAGGTCACCATCATTTGTCAATAGTAAAAGTCCGCAGGAATTCTTATCGAGCCGCCCTATATAAAAAACCTTCTGCTGATAATTGATAAAATCCATTACATTATCCGGATTGCTTCTGTCATTCGTACATTCGATTCCTTCCGGCTTATTGAGTGCGATCATAATGAGTTTCTCCTGAAGCACTAACTTTTTTCCATTGTATTCAACCTGATCCCCTTTATTCACCCGTTGCCCCATGATGGCAATCTTTCCGTTAATTTTCACCCTGCCTTCCGCAATCAGCTTGTCAGCTTCCCTCCTCGAACACACCCCTGCATCGCTTAAATACTTATTCAGGCGAAGTCCCTTCTCCTCCTGCCGGTTTTCCTCAATCATCATTTTTTTTAAACTCATAAAAACTCCATTTTCTGATTTTGTGCACTGATCCACTGATGCGCTTTTGTCCACTGATGTGTTTTTATACACGGATGTGCTTTGGTCCACGATGCTCTTTTGTCAACCTCTATTTTGAATTACCCAAAAATCCGCTTGGCAATATCCACAGATTCTTTCGCATCTTTTGCATAAAAATCCGCACCAATTTTCTGTGCATAATCCGGTGTGAGAACTGCTCCTCCCACCATGACTTTACAGTCAAGTTGATTGGCTCTTAACAAGCGAATAGTCTCTTCCATCGAAACAAGGGTTGTTGTCATCAGTGCTGAAAGTCCAACCAGCTTAATATCATTCTCTCTCACAGCATCAACAACTGCCTGATAATCTACATCTTTTCCTAAATCAATGACATGATATCCATAATTCTCCAATAATACTTTTACAATATTCTTGCCGATATCATGGATATCACCTTTTACTGTTGCAAGAACAATACTTCCTTTGCTCACAGCCTGTCCATTCTTTCGATTCATCTCTTCTTTAATCACAGAAAATGCTGCCTGAGCAACATCTGCTGCCATAATCAGCTGTGGAAGAAACAAGGTTCCTTTTTCAAATTCCGCCCCCACTTTATCGAGTGACGGTATCAGATGCTCATTAATGATCTCCATGGAATCCATGGTTTCAAGCAGATCTTTCGTAATTCTTGCGCCATCATTTTTTAGTCCGTGTTCTATTGCAAACTCAAGGGTATTGTCTTCTGCTTTTGAAGCTCCCCCGGAACCGTTTGTGCCTGAGGCTGCCGCCTCTTTTGATTTAGGTGCTTTTGCAGGAATCATATACTGTAAAACATTGTTATAACTTTCAATATAATTGACAGAATTCCTATCATGTCCTGCTAATACCTTGAAAGCCATTACTGTTCCCGACATAGCAGCTACATTAGGATTAATAATCGGAAGATCCAATCCATTTGTCAGTGCCATTGCAAGGAAGGTATGGTTGACAAGCTCCCTTCCGGGAAGTCCAAAAGAAATATTCGAAACCCCCAATACCGTTTTAAGCCCCAGTTCATGTTTCACCCGGTATACCGCTTTTAATGTTTCCATCACTCCATCCTGTTCAGCAGATGCTGTCAACGTCAGACAGTCAATATAGACATCTTCTTTTTTAATCCCCAGCTGCAATGCAGCATCTAAGATTTTCTTTGCAATTTCAAATCTGTCTTCTGCTTTCTTTGGGATGCCATTTTCATCAAGTGTCAATCCGACTACTGCAGCACCATATTTTTTAACAAGCGGAAGTACCGTCTTTATTGATTTTTCTTCTCCATTGACAGAATTGACGATTGGCTTTCCATTATAAACCCTTAGCGCTGCCTCCATCACTTCCGGAATCGTGGAATCAAGCTGTAGTGGGCACTCATTAATACTTTGAATTGCCTTCACCGCTTTGATCATCATTTGTTTTTCATCTACCCCGGGTAGTCCCACATTGACATCCAGAATCTCTGCTCCTGCATTTGTCTGTTCAATCGCCTGGTTCAAAATATAATCAATATCATTATTCAATAGTGCTTCCTTGAATTTTTTCTTTCCCGTCGGATTAATCCTCTCGCCAATGATTCTCGGCCGGTCGATGATCACCGTCTCCGTAGCCGAACAGACTGCTGCCTGATGCTTTGCAGGGATGATTTTTCTTTTTAAATGCTTAAATTCCTCTCGTAGCTCGCGAATGTAATCAGGAGAAGTACCACAACATCCGCCCACTATTTTCACACCAAATCCAGCAAACTCTGCCATCTGCTTAGCGAATTCTTTTGGACTCACACTATAGGTGTTGGTAACAGGATCCGGAAGTCCCGCATTCGGTTTTACGATAATCGGAGTATCCGTTAAACCGGCAAGCTCTTCCACTACCGGATACAGATCTTCGGGCCCCAATGAACAGTTAATTCCCATGGCATCTACGCAAAGCCCGTCAAGTGTGAGCGCCATATTAGAAATTCCACATCCGGTAAATGTTCTGTGGTTCATCTCAAACGTCATGGTACATGCAATCGGAAGGCTGGTGTTTTCTTTCGCAGCTAAAATAGCAGCCTTTAATTCATACAAATCTGTCTGTGTCTCAAACACAACTAAATCTGCGTCACTTCCTGCAATCAATTCTTCCTTATAGATTTCATAAGCCTCCTCAAATGTAAGTGTACCCGTAGGCTCTAACAACTGTCCGATTGGTCCGAGATCTAATGCTACCAATGTATCTGTTCCTTCACAGGCCTTTCTTGCATTTTGGATTCCTGCCGAAATCACCTCATCAACGGTATATCCACAATTCTTTAACTTGTACGAATTAGCACTAAATGTATTGGCATAGATTATATCAGCGCCTGCCTTGATATACTGTTTATGAATATCAATAATCCATTCCGGTTTTTCAATATTTAAAAGTTCAGGAATTGCACCCATTTTCATTCCTTTTGCCTGAAGCATCGTTCCCATCGCGCCATCAAAAAAAATAAATTCACTTTTCTCTAATCGTTTTCTAAAATCTGCCATAATACATTAGTCCTTTCATCTCTGTTTATTACATTGAACAACTCATTCCTGTTTTTCTGAAATCACAGGTTTCATTTAAATTACAGGTATCACATGACTTTTGAGCATTTACGTTTTCTTTTGATAACCCAATCACACATGTCACCGATTTTCTTGGAGTCAGAATAAAACTCTCTGTTGCACATACTCCAATCCTCTTTCCTGCATCAAGCGTTTCTAACAGGCTTTTTTGTGTACTGAGTGGAAAATCTCCATATCCGACTCCAAATCTCCATGTATGTTGGTAACCTTCAAATTCCTGCATCATGATTCTCTCCGCTTCATCACAGACCTGCTCAATCGCAGCGTTTGCCAGTGCATCCAAAACCAATGCATTTACCATATTTCCAATTTCATTCTTCCTTAACAGCGCATCAACATCACCTGACAGCGTTGCACACATGATCATCGCTTTCTCACAGTTTTTCAAATGCTCTTTGATTGATTTTCCTTTCAGTTTCAGGCTTGCGCCGTCAAGACAGACTGGTTCACTTGTATGCTCATCTGGTAATACTAAGTCAAAAACCTTATACACATACCTCGGTTTGATCACTTTCAGCAAATCCTGTTCACACTGAAGAATAATCTTTGTCATTGTCACATCAGGAAGTGTATCTTTATATCCCATATACCTGATTGCTTCACTCTTATCAATATTTTTTATCTCAATTTCTTTGTTTATCATCTCAATCACCAATTTCATTCCATATTATGAATTGCTGTCACGCAACTAATTTTATCATAAAATGTACCTAATTACAAAATAAATTATATCCCAGAATAATACAAACAAATATAAAAAGAATCGAACAGAAACTTACACCAACATATAAGCCTATTGCAATCCCTATTGCTATCCAAAACAAAATAAAACCGCAAATTCTGCGCATACAA